>NZ_VDMB01000009.1 GCF_006175995.1 Desulfobotulus mexicanus | reverse complement strand
GAAGACATTCGTCAGTCCACAGTCCGGGAGTATGGCGCTTTTTATCTTCTTCATCAGATAGCAGATAAAATCGGGCTTCTGGAAGCGCTTCAGAAAAGCAATGCTGAACATTGGCAGGAGCTGTTTGTGTTGGCATGTTATCTTGTGACATCAGGAGATCCTTTTCTCTACTGTGAGCAATGGGTTCAGAATACAGAATGCCTGCCTGTGGGCAGCATGTCTTCTCAGCGGATAAGTGAACTTATGGGAGTGATCTCAGCGGATCAGCAGAATCAATTTTATCAGTTATGGTGCAAATTGCGGTCAGAAAAAGAGTATCTGGCCCTGGATATTACTTCCATCTCATCATACTCAAACCTTATTGATGATGTGGAGTGGGGCTATAATCGCGATCATGAGTCATTACCTCAGGTGAACCTCTGCCTGCTGATGGGTGAAAATTCACACCTTCCCATTTACCAGGAATTCTATAGCGGCAGCCTGAAGGATGTGAGTACTCTGAAGACAACTCTTTCCAAGTTGGCGATTTTTACCCAGAACCGCCCCCTGCGCTTAGTAATGGACAAAGGCTTTTACAGTATACAGAATGTAAACAGTATGCTGGAACAAGCCGATTTGCGTTGGCTGATAGCAGTCCCTTTTACTACCGGAATTGCTAAAAAAAGTGTGGATAGCGAACGCAAAGACATTGACCGGGTCACAAACACAATTGTCATAGGTTCAGATTCCATAAGGGCAGTGACCAAAGAGCAGGCATGGAATCCGGAGCATCGGATTTATGTCCATGTTTATTATAATGCCCTGAAAGGAGCCAAAATCCGGGAAGATCTTTATTCTTATACTGCAAGACTCAGGGATTTTGCAAAGGAGAATCCGGTAATGGCTTCCGGGGATGCTCAATACAGAAAATATCTGATTATCCGCCGTTCCACAAAACAGAGCAGTGGTTACACAGTCTCCATAAGAGAGGATGCTGTCGAAAAAGCCCTCGGCTATGCTGGCTGGATGGTGCTCATCAGTAACGATGTCTCAGAAGCGACAGAAGCCCTCAGGATTTACCGGGATAAGGATGTCGTTGAAAAAGGCTTTGACCGAATGAAAAACAACCTTGATCTTGGCAGACTAAGGGTTCACAGCAATCACAATGCCAGGAATAAAACCTTCGTAGGTTTCCTGGCACTCATATTGTTGTCAAAGATCCACTACACGATGCTTCAGGAAAAACTGTATTGCAAAATGACAATGAAGGAATTGCTTCTGACTTTATCCAAGTTGCGCAGACAGGAAATCAAGGGAACCAAAATCCTTTTTCCATTATCCAGACTTCAAATGACTATCTTTAAAGCCTTTGGAGTTAAAGAACCTGCGTAGGTATAAAAAAGAGCGGGATTTCAGGATGTAAGAGCTGCCAAAGCTCAAAGAAATCATATCGGACTTGCAATAAGGACATTCTTGCGTTTTTCGGTCTTCAGTTTCAAGACAGGCCTCAGCTGTTTTGAACTCAAATACAGAATTATCAGGGATGCTGTCAGGAAATATATGGAGCACCCAGCTTGGACTTTTGAGGCAACTGCGTAACTCCTAATAATTTAAGATTCGTTTGGGTAGAAAAAATCTTCTTCCTGCTGGTCTGAGAATTATTATGGGAACGGCTCTTTCAGGGAGAAATTATTCTTTCCCGGATCAGTCTTTCCATAAGAGCCCTTCGTCTGCAATGCTCTTTACGGAAGAACTCCAGCTTTTTTTCAAATTCTCCCGATTTATTCTGGCGGGCATAGGCATCCTTCAGATTACAGAGGTGCTGACAGGCCTGATCATAGGCACTGGCGTATCCTTTTTTCGCTTCTTTATGGGCAGAATCCCAGACTTTAGAAAAATCCCCAGCAACTTTTTCAAGGAAGGTATCCCTTTTTTTCTTTTCGTCAGCAATTTTTTCCCTTTTTATTTCAGACTCTTTTTTCAATCGAGTCTGTTTTACTTCTTCGAGCTGATTTAAAATTGCCGTAAGGGGACGGGGACGCAAGGCATCTTCTTTGGGTCGGGATTGTACCAGCCAGCTTCTGTAGGCCTGTTGCAACATCCTTTCCGCTTTTGCACTCTGTCCACCAACCATGAGAATGATATGCTTCCGCATTTGCTTTTCAGATAAGGTTTCTACCCAGTTTTGAAGAGAAGCTTCGTCGCCATCTGCCTTTTCCAGGGGCGGAAGACCCATGCCTGCTGCTGTAACAAGATCATCGTCCAGCCCCAGAAAATTACCAAGTGCCTGCTGCGCCGAAGTCAGTTGCCCCAGACCCCGCAAAGCCATGGGTTCCGTTTCCCCATCCTCTGAATCCTCCAGATATATGCCCCGCAGCCATCCGAGATAAAGGGAACGCAGATCTCCGCGTAATAGTTCCTCGCGAATGGGAGCCAGCAGTGCCATCCAGTTTTCTTCTAAAATATGATCTGAATATTCAAAATTTTCATCGTCAGAAAAGGACCATGTAATCAGCCAGTGTTTTTGAAATTTTTCCACCTCAAGACAGTCATGGACGGCAAAGGGCTCAAGGTCTTCAGCTTTGATGCTTTCGATGGGAAGCTTAAGCATAAAAAAAACCGTTCCCCAGTTGGCAAAATACACATGGGCATCAAAATAATTTTTCATCAGCTTTTTTGGATCAGCCTTCAGATCACTCCAGTTGTATTCATTGACAAAGCTCACAGAGGTAATTTGGGCACGGGTAGAAATTTGCCGCAGTTCTTCCATTTGACGGAAAGTGAGGGGCTGATCCATGGAAAGAAATTCGTAATACTGATATTCACTCAAAAAAACTATCTCCTTTTGTCCTTATACCCAGACGACACCTAATATATTTACTGTCATCCGTCCCCTGTTCCGAAACCCGTAACGCATTAAAACACTGGGGTACGATTTCCGAAATTTCCGGCTTTAAAGGGCCATTTCAAATTGTGGCCATGTACCAATTTCTTCTTTGACATACTTGGCCAAATCGTCAAGGGATTTAAAGGCTCGGACAATATCAACGTCAGACTTGTCATCTCCGCATTGTGTGAAAAGATGCCACTCTCCCTGAAATTCCATCACATAAAGCCTGTCTGCGTCTTCCAGCTTTTTCATTATCCCATCCCCTTTTTTACCGAATGTCGCCGTAAAGCCCCTGACTTCACCCGTGGACAGGCGAATTCCTAAGACAATCCATTCTCTGACCAATGAACGATAGTCTCAATCCGTATTCTTTTCCTGCAGTTCCCAGAGAAAGCTTTTTATATTTCGATCTTTTTTGCAAAACTCCACTCCCACAAAACAAAGCATTTCAGCTTCTTCCATATACTTTTCCCCATAACCCTTGGCCTTTATCTGAGCAAGGGCATTTCCGGGAGAGAGCTTTTTATCCAGCATTTTGAATTCAAAGATATACACCCATCCTTCAAAAAATAGGCTCATATCCCAATGGCACTGAATTTAACATTTAACGTCCCAATTTTTCATAATTTCAAGTCTTTTTTCATCTCTTGGTTTATTGAGCCTTGGAAATTTTTTAGGCCTTTTTTTACGTTCACGAGGTTCTATTCGGCCGGGCCTGTTACCTACACGCTGTTGTGCTATCAGCTTAAAAAATGCAAAAAGCTGCTCTTTACTCCATAAATGAATCGACTCCATGGCATTAAGCCAAAGTTCGACTGTGTGCTTGAAACTTAGCTTACGAGGTTGGGTACCACTACTATGTGCTGCCTGTGCCATCACAAGCCTTATAAAATTATATGCCAGCATGTACACCCAAAATTCTTTTTTAATCATTTCAGGGCTTTTACACCTGAATTCATCCATGCCCATAATCGTTTTTATTGCACGTATATCAAGTTCGATATGCCACCTTGATCTATACAATTTTGACAGTTCTTCCTTTGGGTACTTATTGGAGCACAGTAGTGTTGTGACCAATATTTTTCCACCGSATTTAAACTCCCGTATAGTTAAAGATTCCGGTGCAGTATCATAGTGTTCCTGTGTCATCCAGTCAGGTTTTCTGGGTTTTTTAAGAATGATTATATGATCCCGGTTCCCATTTTTTTTGCCAATCCTGAAATCCGTACTCTGTTTTCTTGCGCCATACTGYTCCATAAGAATATCTGAACCACGCAATTTTATATCGGCAAYACAAAAATAAGATGAAAAATATGCGTCACCAATCAAAATGTCGCCRGGATTAATATTGTTGTCATATAAAGATCTTAGCATCGACTGTTCGTCGCTGCCTTTACCTTTTATTGGCCCGATACAYGCATCTTGCATGGCACCGGTGGAAAGGCTTGTRATACCGACAATACGACATTGTGGAAAACCCAGCCCTTCTTTTTGGCTGCTTGGCTGCGGGTATTCAGCTTGATTTTCTTTTGTGTCTGGGCATTGTGCCGTTGTACCATCCACAGCTTTTACACAACGACCGTTCCAAAGCCATTGTTCAGGAACTTCTTCTTCGATAAAATCACTGATTATGTATGTAAGTGTCCTCATTAAATCAAGGGGAAGACGTTGTCTGGCTTTGCAATATCCTCCTGTATTTGTACTGAAAATACTATCAGGATTATCCACCACTGTTTTTATAGCTATTTGATTGACACTCTTCTGGCATGAACCATTATCTTTTAAAACCTGCTCGATAAACAATGACAATGTTTTCAGTGGCGTATAAATTCTTTTCCGATAAGGGGGTAAAAATTCATCCATTATTTTTGTTATTAAACCTTGCATCATACAGTCATAGAAAGCCGTGTGAGGAAAATTTTTACATGCTTTTTCAAAAAACTTTTGTTGCTGATCTCTTGGGGTGCGTGTATAATTTAGCAAAGGCTGGCTCCTGTGATTAATTGTTTTTGTCGCTATTAACAACATATCACAGAACCAGTCTTTTTTTATTGGAAATTTATCATATTATGCTAAATTCAGTGCCATTGGGCTCATATCCATATTACCGTGGTTGCTCACATCTTCTGCCTTTACATCCAGCCCAAGGGCCACAAAACAGCAGTAAAAGACAGAAGCATAATAGCCCTCATAGTCAGCCATCCTGTTTTTCCGGTACCAGTCATGGGGTATTCCTGCAAAAAGACTGTGCAGCACCCCTTTTAACGCATCCGGGTTCCTGTCCTTAAGTGCCCGGAAAATACCCTGCTGCCCCCGCTCCCTTGATGGAGAATCGGGCAGATAATGCTTAAGAATATAATCCGACAGACTGGCTTTCACTTCCATGTTCGGATAACTCAGCCTGTAAAAAACCTTGGCACCCATCATCTCAGAACTGGAGATGGTCAGATATCCCGTTTGAAACAGGAGGGTTTCCGGTTCTATATAATCCACATCAAAGGCCCCTATCAACGCTTCGGAAGCCTCAATTCGTTCCATATTCGATATGGCATAATTCTTTTTTCTCAAAAGCTCGATGAGAAAGGTCGGCGTACCGCTTTCAAACCAGTAATTCCTGAAAAGCCCTTCCCGGAAATAATTCAAGATACTGAAGGGATTATAAACCTTATCACCCAGCCACGAATATCCATTGTACCAGTGCCGGATTACATCAGGATTTTTGCCCTTCAAATGTTCTTCAAAAACCTGAACAAGCTCCCTTTCCGTAATTCCGCAGATGCTTGCAAACATCGGGGACAGGGTAATATCCACAAGGTTGTTCAGCCCGGAAAAAAGGCTTACCTTGGAAAATTTTGATACACCGGTAATAAAAACAAACTGCAGATGGGCATCGCTGTCTTTTATCACGGAATAGAAATTTTTCAGCCCGTCACGGATTTCCCCGGCCCGTTCCGGATGATGAATATTGTCGAGGATGGGCTTGTCGTATTCATCCACAAGCACCACAACCCGTTTTTTATATTTTTGAACTGCAAAATCAAGCAGTTGGGCAAAACGACCTGAAATGCTTTCATAATCAGAAACAACACCAAATTTCTGCTCATAATAATGCAGTATTTCCCGGATTTTTTCATCCAGATCTGCCCGATTTTCAAGTACACCCTGTCCAAAGGAAAAACGGATGACAGGATAGGCATTGTCCCAGTCCCAATGTTCTTCCAGCCATAAACCCTTAAAAAGCCTTCGATTTCCCTCAAAGGCTTCTTTAAGGGTATCCACCATCAAGGACTTGCCAAAACGCCTGGGCCGAGAGAGAAAATAATACTTGCCCGTATCCGCAAGGCTATGGACGAACATGGTCTTATCCGCATAGGCATGCCCATCCTCAATAATTTCTCTGAAGGTACTGATACCTATGGGCAGCTTTTTCATGGCAGTCCTTCTCCTTTTCTTACTCTAGAGCAACGGTCCTGTTACGGCATCTTGCCATAGAATAAGCTGTTGTCGGATTCAAACTCATTTCGAACAGTCGCTAAGTGATGGTCAATTTGCCGTTTTTAAAATTGCTGAATCATAGACCACCGGCAAACCCCCCATCTTCAACAATCTTCCTCCTTTTATCCTTATGCCCAGACAGCACCCAGTTGCCTTCCCACATGGATGGCTGAGGTGATGGCATCTTCATGGAGTCCGTATCCGATGTGGGAACCGCAGTAATAGGTGTTGTTTTGTCCGTTCAATGACGGCAGCTCCCGGATTGTGGCACATGATTTGATATCGAACACCGGAGTACGAAAAACCTTCTGAAATTCAATTTTATCAGGATCAATGCCTATGTTCGGATGCTGACACCCTATATATTCACTGTCATCAGGAACCCCGTTCTGAAATCTGTAATGTGCATTGATGGATGTATTTATCTTACCGTCCTCATCCGTATACAGGTAACTGTACATTCCCCAAAGATCCTCCGGCGGATAATGGGATTTGTCCGTATGAACGAATACCAGCCCATCGTTATAGCGCCAGGGTGACATAAGGCGGACTTCTTCGTTGCTGGGGTCGGATAAAAGGCCAAGTGCTGTATCAGCCGGACAGGCAAAAATTACCTTATCAAAGATTTCTTCCCTGCCGTCTTCCATCGTCAAAGCAACGGAGTGGCCGTTTCGAACCACGGTTTTGATTGAAGATTCAAGGCGTATTTTTTCCCTGAACTTATCTGCCATTTTATCAATATAAACCCGGGTCTTGCAGGGGTAAAGCCGCCATGAGGCAAACTTGAGCGGTGATCCGATCTGCTTTTCAATTTTTGCAACCGCAAAGGTTGCAGGGGATTCCATCAATTCATCCCAGAGCATGGATGTCATGGTGCATACTGGAAAAATAGCAAGTTTCAGCAGATCCCCCTTCAGAGCGGGGCAGAACTTCAGGGCCTCTCCAAAGGTAAGCTCCTCAAGCTGATTTTTTTTAAGCATTCTTAAAAGCTTAAAATAATTCCAGAAGACAAGCATTTGATGCATGGAAGATTTCATGTTTTTTTTACTGAATGTATCTTTGGGTTTCTTTACATCGCAGTTCAGGTAATAATTACGTTTGGAAATCATATTATGAAAGGACTGGCTGAGACCTTCCATGGGCCAGGTCGATAATTTTATACCCAGTTTTTTCAAAAGTTTGTTGAAATTTGGATATAATAAAGGAGACCAGAAAAAAACAGAAATGTCTATTTCCTCTCCCGTTTTAGTATCAAGGGTGTACACATTACCACCAAGCCTGTCGTCTTTTTCAAAGAGGGTAACATCATGCAGGTCATGTAAAAGGTATCCCGCCGTAAGTCCGGCAATACCACCACCTATAATTGCAATTTTTTCAGACATAAAATCTCCCTTTTGACCTGCTGTAAATATATACGGATTATATATGGATTTTCCCAATCAATTCGGGCTGCTGTTCAGCAAACCTTCTGCCATCATCCATCCTGCCATTTCCCGAATTCTTTCCTCTGGCGGTTTTTCAAAGAAAAGTCCGCATCCCGGAGCTTTTTCAGGATTGACACCCCTGAGAAAGACATAGGCAACACCGCCAAAATCCCTTTCATAATCATAATCTTCAAGGCGAATACTTAAATAACGGTCCAGGGCCAGTGTATACAGATGATACTGCAGGGTGTAGAGGTGAACTGCCATTTCCCTTTTCAGGTTTTCAGGGGAATAAGCTTCATAATCCGCTCCCAGATCATTGGACTTCCAGTCCAGCAGATAATACCTCCCGTTATGGCGGAACACAAGGTCGATAAGCCCCCTTAAATATCCGGCACTTCGGGAAAAATAAAGATTTTCCAGCTGGGCAGGCAGGTGTTCACAGGCACCCATAGTAATTTTTTGTACCCATTTTGAAATGGCATCGGGCTCAAGGGTATTCAGGGGAAAGTAAAAATCAAGCTCCCGCAGCTGATCCTTAAGCCCCACTTCCTTTAGCCTGAAGCCTTCTTCCCCAAAGGGCATGGACAGTACCCTTTCAAGCATTTCCATAAGGGCTGGAATCCAGACCTCATCATATCCGAAAAGATGCAGACTTTTACGGACTGAAGGTTCAAGCTGAAAGACTTCCTGAGTAAAGTCTATGTTTTCAAAGAGATGATGCATAAAGATGCCAGGCCTTGCCCCGGCAGGGAAAGAAAAAATATCTCCCCCCGGATCTTCGCTTTTTTTTGTAAGCCTTGCAGTACCGTCCCTGTCCGCAGGATTGTCCATATATTTTCCCGCCACAAGGGAAGAAAAGCTTGTGATACGGAAGGGGTCGAGGGGCAGATGAGGAGCTGTGCAGCAGACATGGGTCTCTGAAGTTTCATCCATATGGGGAAGTGTAAGATGCTGATCTTCAGGAAGGGGAAGGCAGGAAAGCACATCTTTTTTTGAAAGGGCTTCCATATTCTGTTTTACCTGATCGGCATCGGGAACGACAAGAGAATTGTGCAGTATCCAGTTGCAGGCCCTAACATCTTTTTTGACTTGTATGTTTATGGAACCCCAGACCGCATAGACCCTGTGCCTGGCTCGGGTCAGGGCCACATAAAGAAGCCGGGCCTGTTCCGCCATGGCTTCCTTTCTTGTTAAATCTTCTTCACGGGCTTTATCCGCTTTGCCTCCAAAATCCACGCAAAACCGGTTTTCCAACTCAGGATCATGGAAGGCCATAATTTTTTCCGGGTTGATTTTAGAACCCAGCACATCCGTTGCACTATGAATGAAAGGACAAAAAACAATGGGATATTCAAGACCCTTGGATCTGTGGACTGTAATCACCCGAACACGCTGTCCGTCGCTTTCAAGGCGTAAAGGTGCCTCCACACGACGGGGAAAGGCGGGATTCCCCTGTCGCTCCAGCCAGCGTAAAAGCACTTCAGGTCCCCGTTTTTCATCCACTTCAGCGGAATGGAGAATTTCTGCCAGATGAAGGAGATTGGTCACCTGCCGCTCTCCGTCCCCAGTACCAGCAGACCGCACCAGCACTCCGCCTTTTTCATAGAGATGGGAAAGCATGGGGAAAATGCCCTTCTCCTGCCATAGATTCCGGCACTCCATGAAAAATGCACTCTCCCGGTTGAAGGCAGGTTCATCCCGGTTCAAATCATCAATAGCCTTCATGGAAAAACCCATGATCCTTGTGGCCAGAGCCCGCCTCACTTTGCCGCTGTTCCATGGATGGAGAATGGCTGTAAGCACTGGTAAAAGCTCTTTGGCTTCATCACTGTCCAGAACATTACCGTCCGCATGTATTACCGCAGGAATCCCCCTGTCCGCAAGGAAGTTTCTTGTCTGAAGGGCTTCCCTGTTGCTGCGTACCAGAACGGCCATATCACCGGGTTCCACACCCTTATCACCTATGCGGATATCTCCTTTTCTTCCACCAGAAAGAAGCCTTACGATTTCATCGGATACGGCACCAAGGGCCATGGGCAGGAGTTTACCCGAAGCAAGGGGTTTTTCATTTTCAGGATGGGCAAGCCAGAAGGTGAAGGGCGAGACATCAGCCGGATCGGTCAGGGTTTCCCTTGTTTTCGGAGCAGCTTGAACGGGATGAAAATCCATACCCTCCAGCACAAAGGCATTTGGATTCTTTTGAAAAATCAGATTAACAGCTTCAATGAGTTCTGGATCGGAACGCCAGTTGTAATCAAGGGTATAGCGTTTTCTGCTTTTTTTTGCAGCATCCAGATAGGCAAAAACATCGGCTCCACGGAAAGCATAAATGGCCTGTTTGGGATCGCCGATGAGAAGAAGGGGCAGGCCCCCACGGGCGAATACGGTATCAAATACCGCATACTGTACAGGATCTGTATCCTGGAATTCATCAATGAGGGCTGCCCCGAAAAGTTCCCGGATACGAAGACACATGCCGCCATCCTTATCCTCAAGAACGGCGTCCCTTAGATTGAGAAGGAGATCGTCAAAGGTGATAAGGCCTGCTTTTTCCTTGAGTTCCCCTTCCCTTTTGCGTACGGCCTGAACCAGATTTTTAATAAAAAGAGCACGGGCAAGGTCTGTAGAAAGTATCCACTCCTCGCAGACATTAAAAAATTCATGTTCCGGACTTGGTTTATCTTTTTTAGTTTCTTGCCTGATATTGGTCATCGTCATTTTTTGGATAACTTTTTCAGGCAAAAAGCCATGGCCTGAAATCCACTGCTCAAGATTTATTAAATCATTGTTAAGTATATCCAGTCGGAAATTCTCTTTATTTCGTTTTAAGAATTTATTCTCAGAAAGAAGCGTACGAAGAGCATCTCCTTCTTCAGTCCATATTTTCTTAATCCTGCTTTCAAGTTTCAGGATTTTTTCGTCAATATTTCTGAAATCGCCTTCTGGTAAAAGAAGCTGATCTGCACCCCCATAGCGTGCTGCAAGATTCATTAGGCTTTCGGGAGTGAGTTTTTCTATTAGAATCTCTGCTTTCGCACGATCAAGCGAAGCAACATCCCTGCGCCAGACATCATCGGCGGCATTCTGCCGCAGAAGCCCTGCATCCGTAAGCAGTTCCGCATCAAAACGCAGACCGGATTCAAATCGGTTTTCCCGGAGCATGCGATAACAGAAGGAATGAATGGTTCCTATGGCAGCCCTGTCAAAATTACGGATGGCCGCAAGGATTCTGCGCCTTGCTTCAGGACTGTTGCCATGACGTTTGGCCATTTCTCCGGAAAAAGCTTCCGAAAAAGACCTTTCTTCCAGAGCCGCAAGGGTATCCCCAAGCCTTGCATAGATCCTTTCTTTCAGCTCGCCGCTGGCCGCCTCCGTGAAGGTAACAACAAGAATGCGTTCTACGGGCAGGCCATGCTCAATCACAAGACGAACAAAAAGGCTGGCAATTGTGTGGGTTTTGCCCGTTCCGGCACTTGCCTCCATGAGAAGGGTTCCTTCAAGGGGGGTGTTTACAGGGTCAAAGGAAGGTATGGGTGTCATGGTCCTGTCTTTCTCAATATATCAAGGAATCTTGTGGCCCAAGGGGAGGCCTTTCCTATATTGTTGGGATGAATCAAGGCAAGAATCTTGAAAGAATGCTCTCCCTTTCCTTATTTAGCCTTGGTTTTGCAATTTTTTGTTGCATCGGAAAGGGCTTGCAGAATTGTTTCAGGGGAGATGGATTCAATAGGCTTTTCTTTAGATGGCAAGGCATTCGGATTGAAACCCTGACCGTAGAATTTCTGAAGAAGATCCCTGTCTGTTAAAAACCATGATTCCATACATTGAACCATGAGATGGCAATCCGTGTTTTTGGCTCTAACTGGTTTTTGCCATTGATCTTTTTTATTGGAATAAAGATGTGCCCAAGGTTCCCATTGTTCAGGGTGGCCTTTCTGGTACTGCATTGACACCGAACCTTCACTGTCCACCAGAAGCATTGCGGCTTCTCCTCTGTTCATGGCGGTTGTGAATGCATCTAACGCATCTCTGCGGCTTCCGCAGGCGACAATCCTTGGCATGGAGCCAACCAGTCCCGCTTTTTTCAGGAAATCGGAAAAGCCCTTTCTGCAAGCTGTACGCAGGAGGTTGGTATCCCCTCCGCCTTCCACATAGAGTTTCATTCCTACCACCTTGTCCCTCCTATTTCTCCCCGTGTCCATAGTACGCCAAGACGATATTTTTCAAGCCAGGGTGCAAGATCTTCAGGGCAGAGGCGGCGAAGCAGGGTTCCTTTTTCACTTTTTTCACAGACAAGAAGGGATTCTGGCTGATCATGCATGGCATCCACCAGAACATCGGAGTGGGTGGTGACTATCACCTGACAGCGAGTGGAAGCTTCCTTCAGAAGTTCGGCAAGGACAGGCAGAATATCGGGGTGAAGTCCCAGCTCCGGTTCTTCTATGCAGATGAGGGGCGGTGGTGAAGGATGGCAGAGAATGGCAAGAAGGGAGAGATAGCGAAGGGTACCATCTGAAAGGCGGCTTGCGGGTATGGCGTGTCCGTTTTCCTGTAAAAACACCTGAACAGTTCCGCCTTCTATCTGCACATCATAATCTTCGATGCCTTCATAAAGAGCCTGAAGTGCCTCCAAAAAACGGTGCTTTACGGCAGGTTCCCTGCGGAGTCTGTTCAAAACAAGTCCGAGATTGCTGGAGTCCTGCTCCAAAATGTCATTGGGGAGATCTGTCTTCTGCGGCATACGGCTGATCATGTGACGACCAAATTGCCATTCCCGGTAAAGCCTGATACGGGAATAATTTTCAGCAAGGGATGTCAGTTCCGGATATTGATCCGGGTCTTTTCGTTGGGAAAGAATGGATTTTTCAATGCTGATATTGTCAGCTTGCAGGGTTCGAAGTTCCCCTTTCACATTGAGAAGAGGTCTGCCGGAATTAAAACTGTAATAGGGTAAAGAGTCCTGCCCGTTTTCTGAAAGGGGTATTCTTTCGATTTTTTCATCCACAATCTCAAATCTCTGATTTACAGCTGTGAAGGAAAGCAGATGACGGAAGTTACAGGAGCTGTTGGGATTTACTATTTCAAAATCAATGGAAGCTGTGGCTTTTACTCCTGCTCCCCTCCAGAGCCATTCTCCTACTCCTCCCCCTTCACGGATAATTTTCATTAACTGATCCGGAGTATTACGAAGCAGATCAATGGCTTCAAGGAGATTGGATTTTCCTGAGCCGTTGGGGCCGATGATTATATTCAGGTCATTTAAAGGAAGAAACTCTGAAGCATCGCCAAAGCTCAGAAAATGATGCAGCCGGATTCCCTTGATGAACATATTTTTTCCCCTGTTAAATCCAAATAAATTGGGACAATGACTTAATGCACTGTAGGTGTATTTTTCTCATAAGGGTCAACATAAGTTTTGTTTTTCCCAATGACTGTGCCAGTAATCCGCACATGGAAAAGCTTATCCTTGTTACTGTCATGGATAGACAACATCCCTTTTTTTAAATCTTCAAAATAACAAAATACACTAAGGCAATCATTAAGCATTACAGTACCATGGTAAAAATTGGTATTCTTCACATGCATAATTCTTGATTGTGAGACAATCACTTTACCATTAAAATAACTTTCACCGACAGCCATAACAACATTCATCAAACTTTTATTCTTAACAATTTTAGCATTCGATATTATTGGATGCTGTTCCACAATATCCATAAAATAATTTGCAATTATACTAAAATCACTTTCATTTATGAGCTTATGCTTCAACTTCTTTAAATCTTCAATATAAGGCTTCATTATTTCCTCCCGAATAAATAAATCCGACTCACTTCGTATTCAGGCATTATCACAGAAACAGCCCAAACCCACTGACAAGACCAGTAGTCTTTGGCATTATAATCAATACGGACTACATAAAGCCACAGCATGTGGGTATCATGACTTATTCTCCTTCAGCAGCTCAAGGATGGGCAGCCAGATGGCCTCTGCAGTTTCTGCAAAGGGATCTTCAAAGGGATTGCGTCCCCGCCAGAGGATCAGATCTGCGGCAGTGGACTTGGCATGACCATTAAAACCTCCACCTTCCCATGCCTCCTGAAGTGTTTCTTCCAGATTTTCAGGAATTGTCTTTTTTGAAACTTCATTTATCCACACTTTAGAAACAGCAGGAAAAAAGGCCAATGGTCTTGAATGGCTGTTTATGTATAAACCCGTCAGATATTCAAGATGATTCATGGCATCATGCCTTGAAAGTTCAGAAGCCATAAACACCTTACAGTCCAAGCCTTTGGGTTTTCCTTTCTCCTTTTCCTTCTCGCCCACCAGATAGAGATCCAGCTCCATGCCCATGGCCCGGCGCACAAGAAAATGAAGCCAGGCTGCAAGAATATGCTTTTCCCTGAATTGACCGGGCCGCCATTTTTTTTCAGCATCTCCATGAATCAGGGGAAGGCTCCCTTCCAGCTTCAGGCTTTCCAGTTCCAGCACAAAGGGTTCCTGCTCTAAAACTGCTTCTCCTGGAGTTTCTCTGATCAAGGATACCAAGGCCCCTGACTGCACAATAAGATCATGCATAAGATTCAGCCCCGGACTCCCCATGGGTATCCTGCCTTCCGCTTCCAGCCTTTCAAGAACCACAGCCTTATCCCTGCCTTCCAGAAAGGCTTTGCACATGGCATCCTTAATTATGTAGGTATTCAGCCCGTTCAGGGTAAAATTCTCCCTGTCTTCCGGTGCCTCATCATCCCTTTCAAGGCTTATCCCAAGAATCCGTTTCAGAAAAAATGCCGAAGGATCTTCATAAAAGCGGATCAGATCTTCAAAGAAAATGGTATTGTTCTCTGTTTCAGTTTCCAGCTCTCCATCTTGAAAGATGTTTTTTTCAGGGTCTTTTTTACCATAAAAAGCTTCGGCGATATCCCTGAAAGGTGGATGGAATGAAAAGGGTTTTCCGGGCTTTGGAAGGCTTTCCATAAACAGCTTTGAAGAAAAGGGCTGCATGGGATGATTTTGCAAAAGATTTGGAGGAGATTCTCCCTCGTCCCTTGTGACGGCATCGAGAAGTTCCTGCACCAGCACCGAAGGCGGCAGAGGCTGATCATCTTCAGGACGAAAACCCGTACAGGTAATTAAAAGCTTATCCCGTGCGGAAAGGAGGGTTTCCAGAAAAAGATAGCGGTCGTCATCCCTGCTGGACCGGTCTCCGGGTCTTGGCTCCTGCTGCATGATGTCAAAGGCCGGCCTTGGCCGTGAACGGGGAAAGGCCCCGTCGTTCATACCGCAAAGACAAACCACGGAAAAAGGAATGCAACGCATGGGTACCATGGCACAGAAAGTGATGCCCCCGCTTAAAATCAGTCCCCCCTGCCCCGGCTTTTCCAGGCGCTGGCCCAAAACAGAACGCATCATGGGAAAAGAAAGTTTCTCCTTGAGATTTCCAAGGCGGGTTTCCTCCACAAAGCTGTCCAACAGAAGCCGCAGACCAAAGAATTCTTCCGTGTTATCCGCATTTTCATGGAAAAGTCCCTGCGACAGCTCCCAGATCAGATCCATCCATTCGCCGGGACTGCGGTCAACTTTGATTTTTTCGTAAAAAGTCGTAAGCCTGTCCATGAAAAAAAGGAGACTGTTAAGGGTTTCCGCAGCTTCAGGCCCCATGGCATCGTGGGGCAGGATGCCGCCATTTTGTGGAATATCCCCCTCATCTTCCATGGCCATGCCCAAAAGCATGCGGTCCAGTCCGAAGCGCCAGGTCTGGGAAGGCTGCCCCGGCAGATCCATGGCTTCCTTAAATGCAGCGTCCAGACCCCAGCGGATACGGGTATCCACCAGCCAGCTGCGAATGCGATCAAGCCCCTCTTCATCCAGACCGAACTTTTTTGAAACGGGTTCTGCTTCCATAAGATCAAAAACTTCAGAGGCACCAAAACGGGAATCCATGAGCTGCAGCACCCGCATCAGAAGCCCTGCCAGGCTGCTTTCCATGGAAAGGGGTCGCTCGGATATGGAATAGGGAATTCGTCTGCCATCGGGCAGGAGGCGGCTGAACACCGCATCAATATAGGGTGCGTATGTGCCCACATCGGGAAACATCACAAGGATATCCCTTGGCTTTGGCGAATTTTCTTCTGAAAAAAGGCGTAAAATCTGATCCCGCAGCACTTCCATCTCCCGCATGGGGCCGTGACAGCGGTGGATGCTTATGGAATCATCGTTTTCAAGAACTTCTTCCGAAGACAAATCTGATGGAAGGATATCAAGGGAGAGAATCCGGGACTGCAAACGATGCAGCAGGGTGTCCATGCCCGGCTCAAGGGCATGTCGAAGTTCTTCCCCTTTCATACCTGCCAGTCTCCGGAAAAAATCCTGCCCGGTCCGGCCAAGGGATGCAAGGAGGGGATGACCCTTTTCAGCATGGAGATCTTTAAGCTCAAGGCCTTCTTCTTCAGCCCTGAAAGCACTTTGTTCCCAGAAGGCTTCGCAGCGAACCTCACCCCAGTATTCCTGACAGGGATCCAGAAGATACCAGCGAATGTCCAGCCTTTCGGATAATTGTTCCAGAAAATCAAGGTATAAGGGAGGCAGTGCGGAAACTCCAAAAATGGGAATCCTGCGGGGAAGTTTTGCTTTTTTAAGGGAAGTCTCACTCTGCTGAAGCAGGGTAACCCTGTGGGGAACTTCAATGTTCTCATGAAGCATACGCCAGAGCCGGGCCTGAAAGTGATCTTCCTCGCCCTTTTCCCATGCAAGAACTCTGTCCGGCCTGAACATGAGGTACTGGTCAAAGAGGTCTGCCAGCATGTCCGCAAGCTGAAAACGCTTCAGGGGATCGTCACCCATGTAGCGGGCAACGGCCCCGCTATCGGGAGAATCCGGTAAGGATGCCAAAGCTTCAAAGCAGGCCCAGCGAAGGGTGTCAGGTTTCCATGGGTCTTCGTCAGGAGAAAGGGGAGAAACAGGCCGAAGAATCCGTGTCATGAGACTTGCCGGAAAAAGAAAACGGGTATTGGAAGCAATACCCGCCCACTTTGCCATTTCCATGGACAGCCAGCGCTCCATGCCCCGGCTCTGTACCACAATGATTTCAGGCTCCATGGGGTCCGGCGGGTCTTCCATGAGATGGGCGGCAAGGTTTGCCGCCAAAACTTCCATGCGGTTGCTTACGAATCGCTGCATAGGGATTCTTTCCTGTTAAATTCTTTTTTTATCCGATATCAGATTCCACTTTCAATGCCACACAAATCAGAACACCCCATCACACCGGAACAGATAATACCCCTACCGGAGAAGGATAAAGCTCCGGGGCATGGGTGAGAAAAACCCGTGAGCACATGCGGCGCAATTTGCCGTAGCCCAGGCTTTCTGCCTGGCATGGCTGATTCATAAGCCCCTTTTTCTCCATAAAAGCATAAAGTGTTTCCCATTGCTCTTTTGTCCACCAGAGCCGCCCGCCCTTTCCCCTGCGATAGGTTTCCCAGAAGTCTGCGGGCAATGCCGACCAGAGTCCGGAATAATCAAAGGGGAGGTCACCCGCCAGAGCCACTGTCCCCTGCCCGGTTTCAACCAGTACGGCCTGATGTCCCGGACAATGCCCCCCGGTGTGATGGAGGCGGATACCGGGCATCAGTTCGTGGCTGCCTTCCACAAAAACCATGCGGTCAAGGAGATGCAGCCAGTGGCCCGGACGATAATAGGTTTCTTCATTGGGATTTAAATTGCAAAAACAACGCAGGGCATCCGCCTGTACATGAAAACGTGCTCCGGGGAAAAGACCCATACCTGCCGTATGATCCCAGTGCAGATGGGTCATCAGGACATCGGAAATGTCTCCGGGAGCCAAGCCCAGCCCCTTCAGACCTTCTGTAAGGGATTCCCCTTGCCCTTGTACAGCCGAAGATCCCTGCCCACCAACGTCTTCCGGATCAAAGCCCGTATCCACAATCAGACAGCGGGAACCGGACTGCAGAAGGAACACAAGGCTTGGGATATTTTCCATGGAGGGCATAAGCTCCAGCCCTTCTTCCGTACAAAAACGAACGGAAAACCGACCATTGGCCAGTATGTGAATCCGCCAGTCAGACATTTTACTGATACTCCTTCTTTTTGATCCAAAGAATTTTTTACATATACAGAGGATGCCATGCTAACCGCCATCTCTGAAATTGTATAGGCAGAAATGAAAGAAACGACATGCAGCGGAGGGGTGAAGAATAAAAAAACTGCCCGGCAGAGGACCTGACCGGACAGCCGTTTACCATTTCTTTTAAAAAACTTTATGCGGCAGCCTCCGGCTCTAAAACAGCTGCTGAGTATGACAGAACGCTTCAATCCGATGGAAAATAATTTCGGCTAAAAAATCAGCCACGGTTATCCATCAGTAAGGCATACGCTTTTTCAATACGTCTCATTCCAGATTTAATGTTGTCGGCGACAGCCTGCTGCAGTTTTTCAGAATCACGATTTTTCAAAGCTTCCAGGATGAAAGCATGTTCTTCCAAGAATATTTTGTAATCATTTTCATCATGCTGGAAAAGGTTCAAAAAAGCTTCCACAGATTCAACTAACTTGTGCACAATCAGGCAGAGATGCGGATAATTGGATGCTTCATAAAGGATATCATGAAAATGGCGATCAAGACTGTAGAAATCCTGTGGCATACACTGCATTTTTTCGTGGGTATTCTCCAATTCTTTGAGATCTTCTTCCGTAAGATTTTTCAGGGCAACTTTTGCCAGCTCCGCTTCGAGATTTACCCGGATACTGAAAATATATTCCATTTCTTTTTTTTTAGGTAAGGGAGCGACTATAGCTCCTTTATAAGGAACGTTCCTCACCAGTCCCGACCTATCCAGACGCATGAGAGCTTCCCTGATTGGTCCACGGCCAATTCCAAGCTCCGTTTCAAGTTCGGATAAAACCAGTCTTGTACCCGGATATTTTTTCCCTGTAAGTATGAGTTCTCTGATTTTATCATAAGCCATAAGTGATTTCATTGAGCTTTCATCTGTTTTCAAAATCATACTCCTAAAATTTTCATAACCCTCATCTGCAATCCTATGCACATTTTTTCAAACAGGTCACAGATGATTCCTTAGTGTAATTTGAATCTAAATATTTAATAAAAATTCCGAGCATTACAATAAGCATTCCGGCTATCTGCACAAGCAGAACAGGTTCGCTTAAAATCAAGTATGCTGCCAATACAGTAACGGCAGGCTCAATGGAAGAGCATAAAGCAGCAAAACCAGAATCCGTTGCATCAATTGCTAAATAAAGTAAAGTAACCCCTAAAGCCGTTGGGATCAAACCCAACAAAAAACCCATCAGCAGCTGATAAGAATCCAATTGAAGAAATAAGCTTATATCACCCTTTACCAGATTAAAACCCAGAGTTGTAAAAAGCATAACGTAAAATGTAATGGTCAAAGGAGGTATCGTTTCCATAACACGCTGCAATATTACAAAACTGAGGGCGAAGGTAAATGCTGCAGACAGGACATAAAGAACGCCCGATAACTCCACCCTGTTAGAAAATGCCTGAATCAGAACAAGACAGCACCCACCGGCAATCAGCACAATGGATGCAATGGTTTTCCCACTAACTGGTGTTTTATTGATCAAGACAGAAAGCAGTGTAGTGATGGCTGGGAATATATAAAAAATCAGGATACCCGTAGATGCAGTCAAAGTTTCAAAACATCTGGCAAGATTCAGACTTGTTACTTGGTCCAGACCAAAGGACAATATGAAAGCAATAAAAAGACCCTTCGGAGTTATTTTTAATGATTGAGGGCTGCAAATGGCAAGATAAATAAAGACCATTGCAACTCCGAATCCATAACGCAGCTGCATGATTTCAAGACTGCTCATGCCACTTGCCAGTGACATCCGTGTAAAAACAGGTAGCATCGCATAAGCAACTGCAGATGTAATTGAATAAAAAAGCCCCATACGAGCTGAAAAAACAGGAACAGAACTTTTTTTCATGATCCAGAACTCCGTATAAAACCAAGAAAGAAAACTTCCTGCTGACTTTGCAAACAATAATTTCATCCATCATGGGATCATCCCCTGTGCTAAAGTATTGAATCTTTACAGAATCAGACTCGTAGCAGGATCAAATACCCAGTATGTCTATTACTTTTTTTCAAAAGGAAGCGCTTCGTTTTTCACAATGTTTACAATTTCTGAGGCCAGCACATCGGAAGTATCAATAATCTCTGCATCAATTCCTTCCCCGATGACTCCCAGTTCGGTACAGGCCAAAACCAGTATCCCTGCTCCTTCTTCCATAAGGTTAGCTGCAATTGCAGCAAATCTGTCCCGTATATCCTTTCCTGTCGATCCAGCCTTCACAGCACGAATAACTTCCAGGAGTTTTTCCTGATCCGCAGGACAGGGATATAGCACAGAAACACCATATGGCCCGAAAGCTTTATCATATAGTCCTGTATTTACAACTGCCGGAGAAGCCATAATACCTGCCTTGCTTTTTTCAGGTAATCTCTCGGCAACAACAGAAGCTGTCAGGTCCACAAGATGAACGACTGGTACAGAAACCGCTTTCTTGACATCCTCATAGTAATAATGTGCTGTATTACAAGGTATAACAATAAAATCAGCGCCCCAGGATTCAAGTCCTCTGGCCATATCTGCCATACATGGACCGGGGCTTTCCCCCGTACCTTCAATCAATGCCTTTATTCTGGATGGCACACCGGGATTGTTATCAACGATCATCCTGATATGGTCCGCATCATCATTGGCAGGCGTAAGGTCAATCACCCGCTTCATAAGATCCACCGTTGCAGCCGGCCCCATGCCGCCAAGAATACCCACCACTTTTTCTTTTCTGCATTCCATCTGCTAATCCCTTTCAACGGCAGTAAATTTTATTGGGATTCTATTTAAAAAAACAGCCCGGGATCCATAAGATCCCGGACGTACAAACCTCTATACTGCATCAAGCTAAGTCAGTTATGCCCTGAATGTATCAAGATAAGCATAAAGGGCTGGTGATCCTCCTGTATGGAGAAAAAGAACCCTGCTTCCTTTTGGGAAAAAACCTTTGCGGACCAGATCGATGAGACCTGCTGCTGCTTTTCCTGAATAAACAGGATCAAGAAGAATGCTTTCCGTACTGGCAAACAGTTTTACAGCCTCAATCATATCCTCTGTAGGAAGGGAGTAACCCGGCCCCACATATTCATCAAAGCAGGTAATTTGATCTCGTGGAATCTCTGTTTTAACTCCCAGTTTTGCTCTCAGCTCTCCGGCAAGTTTATAAACAATTTCTTCCTGAACATCTTTTTTTCTGGACACATTGATACCAAAAACAGGAATATTGGTATTCATGGCAAACATTCCCACTGCCATGCCCGCATGGGTTCCTGCGGAACCGGATGGAACAACTATGCCATCAACCTTCAGCATCATCTCATTCAGTTGCACCATTGTTTCCTGGGCACAGCTTGCATAACCGAGGGCTCCAATGGCATTAGACGCTCCTCCGGGAATAATATAGGGCTGTTTACCAGTATTTTTCAGCTCTGCCGAAGTTTTCTCCATTTCTGCCATCATGTCCGAACCCGCAGGCACCACACGAATGGACTTCACCCCCAGCAGCTCAAATAAAAAGTTATTACCGGATCCCTCAGGCTTGTAAGAGCCTTTTACCCGTTCTTCCAAAACCAGATGGCAGTCCATGTTCTCCTTGACAGCCCATGAAGCAGTAAGGCGGCAATGATTGGACTGAACAGCACCGCATGTAACCACAGTATCTGCTTTTTTATCAAGTGCATCTGCAAAACAGAATTCAAGCTTACGGGTTTTGTTCCCCCCAGCCGATCCAGGCAAAAGGTCATCCCTTTTAACGTAAAGATCGACATGACCTCCAAGAGCTTTGGAGAGATTCTCCATAGGCTCAATGGGGGTTGCACCCTGCAGATATTTTCTACGTGGAAATTGAGTAAAATTCATGAAATCCTCATTTCTTTAGAATGTTTATTCATGCCCGAAAGCATGTTGCCTGTAAAAAGGGGTTACCCTTTTTCATAAATCAGAGAGAAAAAACAGCTTCCACTTCCACATCAGCTCCCAGAGGCAGTTCCGCTACCTGAAAAGCACTCCTTGCGGGAAAAGGTTCTGAAAAATATTCAGCATAGACTTCATTGACCGACACAAAATTTTTCATACTGCTTAAATATACGGTTGTTTTGACAGCAGATGAAAGATCCGTTCCTGCTGCCTCGGCAATTGCTTTCAGATTTTTAAAAACCTGATGGGCATGGAACTTGATATCACCATCGGGAATTTTTCCTGTTAACGGATCTATGGGAAGCTGGCCCGAAGTAAAAAGAAAACCACCGGACTTCACAGCCTGAGAATAAGGACCGATTGCCGCAGGGGCATTTGCCGTAAAAACACTTTCTTTTTTCATTTGAACTCCTTCGTAAAACAAATGCTTTTCAATGAAACTGACGTTATGTTTTATTTCATCAGTAGCCGAACAGCTCCGGCAACCAAAGAATCAATCCGGGAAAATAGGCCATCAAAAAGATTGCTCCGATGGTAACCAAACTAAAAGGAATAGCTTTCAAAGAAATTTCCTCAAGGGTTACATTGCCAATACCAGAAGCAATAAACATATTCTCGCCAAGGGGTGGAGTTGAAAAACCAACACCACAGCAGCAGACAAGGACTACCCCAAAGTGAATTGGATCAACACCAATAGCTACCATGATTGGCAAAAGTACAGGTGTGACCAGCATAATAATGGCAAGGGTTTCCATAAACATACCGAGGAAAAGAAGGAAAAAAATGACCATTGCCCAGATCATATGGGGATTACTTGTAACTGTCAGAAGCCATTGGGCTATCATATCGGGTATTTGATACTGAACCAGCAGCCTGCCAAAGGCAAAGGCGGTAAACATAATCACAAGAACCCTGCCGGTAAGCCATGAAGTGGTTTCAAGGGATTTCATCAGACCCTTGAAAGAAATTTCCTTATAGACAAAAATACCTATGATAAGCGTATAAAAAATGGCGACTATTGCAGCTTCCGTAGGGGTAAAAAAACCTGTATAGATTCCTCCCAGAATAATTACCGGAGCTAAAATTGCCCAAAAACCTTCCCTGAGGGAAGAAAGGAGTCCGGATGCGGACCATGGTAACATTCCCTGACTCAAATTTTTTCCCCGGCAACGCACTAAATGAACCAAAATGAGACCTGCGGATATCAATAAACCCGGAACAATACCAGCTACAAACATTTTAGTAATAGATTCCTGCGCAACCACACCATAAATTACCATGGGAATGCTGGGCGGAATAATGATTCCAATACCTCCGGAACTGGCCGTTGCAGCAGATGCATAACCTGGATCATAACCTCTTTTTATCATGGCCGGAATCATCAACATTCCTACAGCAGCCGTGGTAGCCGGGCCTGAACCGGATATGGCCCCGAAAAAAACACAGGCCAGTGTTGTGGAAATGGCTAATCCCCCATCAACCGTTCCAACCATAGATTCCGCAACTTTAACCAGTCTTCTCGAAATTCCGGCTACTTCCATTAAAGCACCGGCAAGAACAAAGGCAGGCAGCGCCATTATGGGAAAAGAGTTTACCGATGAAAAAGCAATCTGAACCATTGTGGACAGATCCTGCCCCACTGAAAGAAATGCCGCCATGGCAGCGGCACCCAGAGCCACTGTAATAGGAGCACCCATTAGAAGAAGGAGTATGAAACAACCGAACAATACACCAGCAGCAGACATACTTTCGCCTCCTTCTTTAGCGGGATTCTGTTAAGGGTTGAATATCGTCAGGATCAATTTTATCAACATCTTTAATTTCAATTTTTAACCAGTATTTCATTATGTTAACCTGGATAATTCTTATTGTCATAAGACTGAAACTAATGGGAAAAATCCAGTATACATAGGCCATTGACCAGCCAAGGGAAGGAGAAATATAAGGAAATTCCATCAGATCAATGATTACTTCCACACTTTTTTGAATCATGACCAGATTGAATCCTATCCATATGATATCTGTTATAAACATACAGATATTTCCCACAAGAGGAGGAAACAGTTTAAACTGGATTGTTACCCGATTGTGGGCTGCCAGACGTGCGGCGTAAGCAGCACCAAAAAAAACAAACCATACAAAAGAAAAACGGGATATTTCTTCACTCCATGGGAGAACATAATCAAAACAAATTCTAAGAGCAATCTGCAGAAAAAGTATAACAACAAAGAAACTTAACAGGGCTTGGCAGACATAGCTCTCAAACTTATCTATATATTGCAGGGCGCGTTTTGCTTTCATTTATTAGCCCTTTCTCCAGCATACCGGGGAATCTCCCCGGTATACTAACATTAATTACTATTTCTTACCGAGACTTTGCATCATCATATCCAGGTTCTGTTTTCCACCAATAAAGTCATAAAATTGTGGCCAGACTTTCTCTCTTGCTAATTGCTTCCAGTTTTCCTCATCCTCAAGATAGCAAACTTCAACACCGGCATCCTGCATACCTTTTTTGGCTTTTTCAGCCTCAAGGATCTGATAAGCAATGGCATACTGCTGTGCTTCAATACCAGCCCGGACAAGAATATCCTGCGTTGCCTTGTCAAGCGTTTTCCATTTACGTTCACCAATCAGAAGTGGTTGCAGTGAATACTGGTAATGAACCTCTGTGATATAATTCTGAACTTCATGAAATTTCATTGTATAATTGACGATATAAGGATTTTCCTGACCATCTACAACCTTCTGCTGCAGGGCTGTGAATGTTTCAGCCCAATCCATGGGAACGGGATTGGCACCCCATGCCCTAAAAGTGGCCAAAATAATATTATTATGGGGAACCCTAATTTTCATTCCTTTAATATCTTCAAGATTCCTGATAGGCTTCCTGGAGTTTGTCACATAACGAAAATTAGAATAAGTCCAACCAAGAATTCTGAAACCACCCTTTTCAATGGCTTTTTCATTCATAAACTGTCCCATTCCGCCCGTTGTGGCTTTGATGGCATCATAATGGGATTCAAGAAGATAAGGCATTGTCAATAGACCAAGTTCAGGCACAAAAGGAACGGCATTTCCTACGCCTATGGCTGCAAAATCAAGGGTCCCCCTTCTGGCATTCTGCAGCATTTCAGTTTCCGAACCCAGAGATCCATTGGGAAAAAGTTCTACCCTCAGCTTACCGCCGGAAAGACTTTCTACAGCTTCTTTAAAACGTATGCCAAAGGCACCCTTATCCGAATCAATGGCATCTCCCATACCCAATCTCATTACTGTTTGAGCGAGTGCTGCAGGAACTGCGGTTAATGCAACGGCAAAAATTAAAAACACTGACATAAAAACATGTTTCATCATCTTTTCCTCCTTGCAAGTTATCTGATACTTCTTTCCGACCACCGGCTGATTCCGGACCCGGAAATTTAATAAGCCAATAAAAGGCACGAACAAAAAAACGAAGCTATAGGCCACCAGGTTTTAAGGTTTCCTTTGCAACCTCACAAAGAATATCTGCTATCAGCCGGCAGTCATCCAGCGTAAAGGTCAACGGGATACGCATATCGCACATCCGTGCAAGAACACGATTCGTATCAGGCAAGTCCGGAAGGCTGCCAAAATATTCCCAACTCTGGTAGTCACTTGTAAAGCCAACGGGTTCAGCATTTCCAAACCATTTCAGTTCAACGCCACGTTCCTTACATTTTTCGAGGAAAAGGCGAACGCTGTCACTGTCATCATTACAAACAGAAAACTGAATAGAACTTCCTACAAAATTTTCACGGGGATCACGGGGAGGACACCAGAGGCCTTGTATTGAATGAATGGCCTCTTCAAGAAGACGATACCGTTCATTCCATCGTAAACACTGTGCATCCAGCCTCTGGAGTTGAGGACGGAGAATGGCAGCCCTTAAGTTATCCATTCGGCAGGAATAGTTTGGTATTTTTTTCTTAAGGGAATTAAAAACACTCAGATCTGGGCGGGCAAGATGACGATCATACAGCATATAAGAACCGGAATGGAGGATTGCCCGAGCCATAAGCTCTTCATCATCGGTGACAAGAAAGCCACCTTCTCCAGAATTGATGTGTTTATAGGTTTGTGTTGAAAAGCAGCTGACATGACCAAAGCTTCCTGATTTTCTGCCATTCCATTCTGCCCCCATGGTATGGGCACAGTCTTCGATCAGAAAAAGCCCGTTTCGCTCACAGACAGCTTGAATTTTCTCCATGTCTGCAATATGACCTCGCATATGAGAAAGCAGAAACCATTTTGCTTTCTCATCCGCAGCCTTGCCCTCCAGATCATCGATATTAATGGTATAATCTTCGCGAATTTCCACCAGCTCAATGTCTGCACCTGCATTTTCAATAGCACCGGGGACAGGCGCCAGTGTGTAGGCGTTACACAAAACTTTCTCACCCCTTTGAACACCTGCTGATTTAAGGGCCAGATACATTGCGCTACCACATGATGCACATGCCAGACAGTATTTCTTTCCAATATAGGAGGCAAATTCTGTTTCCAGTTCAGCAACTTCCCCTGCTTCGCCAGGCTCCACATTATAGCGATGTAATTTCCCTGATCGTAAAACAGACATAGCTCGCTCAATGGCATCGTCAGGAATGGACTCCTGCCGGGTAAAACTTTTATGAAAACGTTTTTGTTCCATTCCCCCTCCATCAATGTTTCTTATTCTCAATAAGACGGAAGCCTGCTTTCGGGTCAGATACCAGTAAAGTATCCGACCCTTATTTGATCACACAGAATCAGGAGTAACGCTTTTGCTCATACACCTCAAAATCCCATTTTTCTTCGGGGAAAAACTTTTTAAGCCTCCAGTCACAGGCTCTGGCATGTCCTTCCATACCTTCCACCCTTGAAAGGCGAGATGCTGCAGCAGAAAACACCCTGTTGGCTTCTTCTGATATTTTCTGGTAGGTATAAATTTTTAAAAACTTATGAACATTAAGCCCACCTGAATTGTAACCTGCTTTTTTTGTAGGCAAGATATGATTTGTGCCGGAACATTTATCACCATGGGCGACTGTGGCACCTTCCCCTAAAAACATGGAACCATAACTTTTAAGATTATCCCTCCACCAGTCCAAATCTTCTGCGATGACCTGAATATGTTCAGGTGCATAGCGGTCATTCACCTGACAGAGTTCTTCCCGGTTTTCACAAAGAATAATCTCTCCGTAATCTCTCCATGAAGCCTCAGCAACTTCAGGTGTTGTAAGATCAGCTATGACTTTTGGCATGATCTCAAGAACCTTCTCTGCCAAATCCCTGGAATCCGTAAAAAGCCATACGGGAGAGTCATAACCATGCTCTGCCTGAGACACTAGATCTACTGCAACGGTCATAGGGTCCGCTGTTTTATCTGCAATAACACCAGACTCCGTGGGTCCGGCAAAGACATCAATGGCACACCGACCGGATCCGGCAAGAATAGCTTTGGCTTCTGCAACAAAAGCATTACCGGGACCAACAATTATATTGGCTGGTTTTCCCGTAAAAAGCCCATATGCCATACTTGCAATGGCCTGTACTCCACCCATTTCAAGAATAATATCGGCACCGGCTATATCCATGGCATAACAAACGGCAGGATCAATGCTCTCCCCTCGTGGAGGAGAACAGGCTATAACGGTTTTTACTCCGGCAGCCTTGGCAGTAGCCACACTCATCAAAGCGGAGCAGGCATGGGCAAAGCGTCCTCCGGGGATGTAACAGCCAGCAACATCCATGGGAATTACCTTCTGACCAAGAATCACACCGGGATGGGACTCCAGCTCAAATTCCTTTAAACTTTCACGCTGTGCCAGTGCAAAGCCTGCAACCTGCTCATGAGCAAAGCGGATATCATCTTTAACCCTCTGCGGGACAGAATTTATAAGCCTTTGTTTTTTTTCATCAGAAAGAACGAATGCCCCTTCCCAGTTATCAAATTTCTTTGCAAGTTCACCAACAGCCTCTTCACCACGGTCTTGAATATCATTGAGTATCTTCTCAACAATCTTACGCTTTTCAAGACTGCTTCCCTCAGCTGACAGGTTGGCTTTTTTTATGTATTCCATGCCATTCTCCTCTTTTTATGATCGGGGTTCATCATCAAGACTTGCATTTTTTTTATGCTACTCTTGCAGAAAAAAAACTGAGGGTCAAGCATTTTATAAAATATTTTATAAAATCTTTTATAGCACAACATCTGCTTCCTTCACCATATTGGTAAGCCTAAGTTTTTCCTGAAGATAACAGTAAAATGCAAAGATAATTTCTATCCAAAAAAACAAACCTTTAAAATATGAAAAGCAAGGCAGGTCTCGTTGCAGCGTTTGCCGTTTAAAGAAACTTATGGAGCCAGACAGAAGAAAAAAATATTCATATCCAAGACATTCTAAATAAAATTATGGTATTGAATCCTTAACTATATTATTCAGCATAAGATGCATAAAATTCAGCCGGAATGGTGCCAGGAAAACAACATGAAACATGCCAGTTTACGGATTGCAGGATTTCTGATTTTTCTTGTCTTCTGCATCCCCCCTCCCCTTTTTTCCCAGGAGAATACAGCCAGCCCGGAGCCTGAATTTCCTTCCGTTCTGGAACTCAGTCTCACCGAAGCCATCCATCTGGCACTGAGACAAAACCGCACCATTGAAAGTGCCTATCTCTCAAGAATACTTGAAAGATTCAGGCTGGGTCAGGACATGACTCAATTTTCTCCCAACCTCGACATCAGCCCTCAGGCCAGCACAAGAACCACAGGAACTGCAACGAACTATGCCTCCGACGGTCCGGACACCATGCGCTCCCGCACAGACAGTGCAGGTCTCTCCCTTGTCAGTACCGTCAGCCAGAAAATTCCCACTGGCGGTGAAATTATCTTTGCCTGGGAAAATGGTTTTGAAAGCCGTTATAATAAAACGGATGGCAGCTCCGGAGAAACACAGAGCGGGCTTTCCCAGTGGTCCGTGGGATTCCGACAGCCCCTGCTGAAAGACGGTGGACTTGACCACAATACCGCTCCCCTCAGACGTGCGGCCATGCAGGAAGAAAATAATATCCGATCTTTGAGGGATACCCTGATCAGCACCATTTCCGGGGTAATTCAGGATTACCGGACCCTCTTATCCCTTTATCAGGATATGGAAGTGCAGGAAGATGCCCTGTCCAAGGCAAGGGAGCAGCTTGAGGTTACACGGACCATGATAGAAACGGGAAGACGGGCACCCAACGAAATCCTCCAGTCCGAAGCAAACCTTGCCCGTCAGGAGTTGGCCTTTGAAGAAGCAAAAGCACAGATGGACGATGCCCACCTTGCCCTTTTGCAACGCCTTGAAATCAGTGGAGACACCACCCTTGTCCCCACGGAAAAAATCATTTACAAATCCATTGAACCAGTTTTTGAAGACCTTATGGCTCTGGCCCTTGAGCGGGATAATTCCTACCTGTCTGCCCTCACCTCCCTTGAAATGGCAAAAATGGGCCTTTCCGATGCAGAGAACCAGAGATTATGGAATCTGGATCTGGAAGGGGGCTACAAAGACGGCTGGAATCATCGGAAAAACGATCCCTCCTACCGCCAGGAAGACTGGTGGCTGGGCCTCAGCCTGAAAATTCCCCTGCCCCTCTACGGAGATCAGAAATACAACAGGGAAATGCCCCTTCTTTCGGCACGAATTAATCTCCGTAAAGCCAACATGCAACTGCTTACGGCCAGAGAATCCCTTGAAAACAATGTCCGCAATGCCGTGCGTCAGGTGGCTTCCAGCCTGAGGCGGGTGGAACTGGCCTCAAAAACTCGTCAGTTTTCCGAAGAAAACTTCCTTGTGAGCGAACTTCAGTTTAAACTGGGAAGAATTTCCAATGCGGATTTCATCCGTGAACAGGACAAGCTGAGGGATGACAGACTGGCGGAAATCAGGGCCATCATGACCTATCAGAACAGCCTCACCCGCCTGGATGCCCTGCTGGCCACTACCCTTGATACCTGGAACATCGCCTTTGTCACCGAACGCACTGACCTTGAAGCTGAATATCTCGGCAATAAAACCTGGATGCTCCACCGCTGAATCCAAAGGACAAAACAATGAATATAAAACCCGATATTCAAAAAGATTTTCACCAGAGTGTTCTGGACAACATGAAAGACGGTGTCATGGCCCTGAACTTTCAGGGCAGCATTACCCTTTTCAATCCTGCTGCTGCGGCCATTCTGGGACTGGATGCCAGTCTTGTGCGGGGACATACCTTTGCCGAGGTCTTTCTTGCTGCGGAAGAAGATAATGATGCCTTCAACCAGAAGGTTCTGGATGCTGTCACCCGAAAAAAAGTAGGACAGCGGGAGACCGTTGACTTTATCAGGCCCAACGGCCAGAAAATGACCTTAAGCCTTTCCTCATCCTGGCTTCACCGTGAAGAAGAAAAGGAAGCCAGCGGTGTTGTGGTGGTTTTTTCAGACATTACGGAACTGAAGGTTCTTCAGGAACAGGAAAGGGAAAACTCCAGAAAACTTGCAAAGGCATATGAAGAAACAGAGGCCAGCAACCTCAGACTCAGAGGACTTCTTAAAAAGGTACAGATAGTAAGGGGCCTTGCCACAGCAGGCATCATCCTTTTTTTTGTGGGTCTTGGGTATTTTCATTTTCAGGGTTTTTCAAACCTGTCTTCCCCATCAAAGGAAATAAAATCCACAAGAATGATGGCAGAAGAAAGTCAGGGTATTCACACCGTAAAAACCAGTCCCGTTTCCTCCAGCATTTCCCTTTCGGGCCGTCTCCAGCCCTTGGAGGAAATCATGCTGACAGCTCCCTTTGACGGAAGAATCCTTGAACGCCACTTTTCCTTTGGTCAGGTGGTGGAAAAGGGAGATCTTCTTCTGCTGCTTGACGTTTCTGAAACAAAAATGAAGCTGAGAGAAGCAAAAAGCAGCTATATTAAAGTGCTGCAGAATTATGAAGAACTGGCCGCATGGGAAGAAAGTACGGAAATGGCAAGGGCCAGACGCAGTCTGCAACGGGCAGAAAGCAGCCTTGAAAACCATATACGCCAGCTTGAGGAAGCCAACCTGCTTTTTGACAGGGGGATTATTCCTGCCCAGGAGCTGGACAGGGCAAAGCAGCAGGTTGAAACCAGCCGCATGGACCTTATCTCCAGCCGGGAAGAAATGGCGTCCACCCTAAAAAAAGCCAGCCCTGAAAACCTGAGTATCGCTAAAATGGAGCTGGACAATGCCCGTATCCGGCTTGATGAGCTGGAATCCCTCATTTCTCAGGCAGAGGTAAGGGCTCCCGTATCCGGTGTGGTGATTCAGCCCGTTACGGAAGAAAGCAAAAAACAATCTCTGGATCAGGGTGCCAGGGTGCAGGCGGGTACTGCCCTCTTTGCCCTTGGGGATCTCAGTGGCCTTAAGGTCTTTTCCCGGGTGGATGAGGTGGAGATTGGCAGGCTGTCTCTGAATCAGAAGGTAAGGGCAAGGGGGGATGCCTTTCCCGGTATCCTGCTGGAGGGGCATCTTTCTCATATTTCCGCCCAGGCTACCTCAGGAGGCGGCAGGGAAGCTCCGGGTTTTGAGGTGCAGGTGACCCTTCCTGAACTGAGCGCAGAAGCCATCAAGTCCATAAGGGTAGGCATGAGCGCAGACCTTGAAATCCTTGTCTATGATAATCCGCAGGCTTTGCTGGTTCCCCTTTATCTGGTACGGCCCGCAGGCAGCCATGCCATGGTACGGGTTGTAAAGGATGACGGCAGCATGGAAGAAAGAAAGGTGACAACGGGCATCACCACTTTGGGTTCCGTGGAAATACTCTCAGGACTTGAACCCGGAGAACGCCTTGGGGGATGGACGCCATGAGCCTTCTCAAACTGGAAAAGATAAAAAAATCTTTTACCCTTGGGCCTGTGCAGGTCCATGTTCTCAAAGGCGTAAGCTTTGATGTACATGCCGGAGAAATGATAGCCATCATGGGAACTTCGGGCAGCGGTAAATCCACCCTGATGAATATCATCGGTTTCCTTGATCAGCCCGACTCGGGCCGTTATCTGCTGGATGGCAGAGAAACGGCCAAACTCTCCGACAGTGAACTCTCCGGCATACGCAACCAGAAAATAGGTTTTGTTTTTCAGCAGTTCAATCTCCTTGGCAAACTCACGGCCCTTGAAAATGTATGCCTTCCTTTAATTTACAGGGGGATTCCTGAAAAGGAACAAAAACCCATGGCCATGGAAATACTGGAAAAGGTGGGGATGGGAGACAGGGCAGGACACAAACCCATGGAACTTTCAGGCGGCCAGCAACAGCGGGTGGCCATTGCCCGTGCCCTGGTGGGCAAACCCTCCATTCTCCTTGCGGATGAACCCACAGGCGCCCTTGACACCCGTGTGGGACAGGAAATCATGGATCTTTTTCTGGAGCTGAACAGCACACAGAAAATAACCACCCTCATCATCACCCATGATCCCCGCATTGCAGCCCAGTGCCCCGGAACCATCCGCATGCAGGACGGATATGTTGCCGGGACGGAGGAAAGCCAATGATCCTCAAAGCCAATCTCAGGGAAGCCGGTCGTTCCCTTATCTCTTCACGCCAGCGTTCCATCCTTGCCCTGCTGGGCATTGTCATAGGCATTGCTTCGGTCATCGCTCTGGTTTCCATCGGAACCCTTGCCCAGAGGGAAAGCATGCGCCAGTTCATGGAAATGGGCACGGACATCCTCTCCATACAGGCGGAACACGGCCGTGGTGGAGGCACACCCAAAGGTTTCAGGCTTCAGGACATCATTATTATTCCCGAAAGTCTGTCTTCCATCAAAACAGTGGCCCCCTATGCCTCATCCTATGGTGAGCTGAGGAAAGACGGAAAACGCATGAACATCCCTGCCCTTGGCGTTACCGAATCCTTTTTCCAGATGAACAGGCTGACCATGGCAGAGGGCCGCTTCATCTCCGATCTCGATGGCATCACAACCCATGCCTGCCTGAGCAGCAATCTTGCTGCAAAGCTGAAGGCTCAGGGCATTGCCACCCATCCGGGAAGTGAGCTGTATTATGATAACCGCAAAATTACCGTGATCGGCACTCTTGAACCCGCAGCCATGGGCGGCATGAGACCCTATGAAATTCAGGAAGGACTTCTGATGCCCCTTCCTGCTGTGCTGCGTATGTCGCCCCAGAGTATCATCAGCACTTTTATGGCCCGTCTTTCTCCGGACTTCACCACAGGCATGGGAACAGAAGATCTCAACACTTATTTCTCGGCTCTTCCGGGCAGAATGCAATTACGCATCATGAGTCCGGAACAGATGATCGCCCACATGGAGCGGCAGTTCCGCATGTTCACCCTGCTTCTGGGAGCCATCGGCAGTATCTCCCTCATTGTGGGCGGTGTGGGGGTCATGAATGTCATGCTGGTTTCCGTTACGGAAAGAAAACGGGAAATCGGTATCCGCAGGGCTTTGGGAGCCAGAAAAAAGGACATCCAGTGGCAGTTTCTCATAGAATCCGTCCTCCTTTCCCTCGTGGGCGGTCTTGTGGGAAGCCTCATTGGTGTGGCAACCTCCTGGGGTATTGCAAGGTTTTCAGGATGGCAGTTTGAAATTGTCCATGGGGCATTGATTCTTGGTGTGGGTGTTTCCGTGGCCATTGGTATCTTCTTTGGCTATTATCCGGCACGGCAGGCGGCTGCCCTGAATCCCATTCAGGCCCTGCGCACGGACTGATAAGTAACTTTTCAGCACAAGACAAGAAGATCCCGAATCCGGCACTCAAGATCCTTAAGCATTTTTGCTCCCGTAAAGGGCTTGGTTTTTTCAGCTTGAGTGCCGGATTGCGTCACGGGCAAATCACTTGGGTGTCTGTGTATCTGCCTTGCAGTTATGGTTCTTGGCCAGTGAAAATGATGCCAAACAGTTACAGATTGATAACAATTTGGAAAAAAACATGACAGATAAAAGTCCTTTGCCTCCCGACGTTGAACGCCTTCTCAAATTGATGGAACAGATCTGCCACGATCTTGTCTGGAACCGCTATGACCGGGCAGAAACCCTTTTTGAGCTGACCCGCAGCACCGTTTGTCCCGAACCCATCGCAAGTCTTGCAGAATCCTTTGGCATGATGCTTGTTAAAATCGAGGCACGGGAATTTCAGATGGAAGAAATGCTGAAAAACCTGAAGGAAACCAGTAAAGCCCTCGAGATTTCCCGCAGACAGCTCCTCAAAGAAAACGAAGGCCTTAAAAAAGGGCTGATGGAACGCTTTTCCCCCAAACGTATTGTGGGCCAGAGCCAGGCCATGCGTCACATTCTGGATCAGACGGAACGCATTGCAGATACAAGTGTGAATGTACTCATCACAGGGGAAACGGGAACTGGAAAAGAACTAATCGCCAAGGCCCTGCACTACAACTCCATCCGAAAATCCGGGCCTTTTATTGCCATCAACTGCTCGGCCATTCCGGAAAGTCTGTTTGAAAGCGAGCTTTTTGGCATTGAAAAGGGAATAGCTACGGGTGTGAATATGAGAAAAGGCCTTGTGGAACAGGCCGGTGGCGGCACCATTTTTCTCGATGAAATCGGAGATATGCCCTTAAATATTCAGGCCAAGATTCTCCGGGTACTGGAGGAAAGGGAGGTCACAAGGGTGGGCGGCTCCACTGTTATCCCTGTGGATCTGCGGGTGGTGGCAGCCACGCACCGGAATCTCAAGGCCGAGGCAAAGGCCGGACATTTCCGGGAAGATCTTTTTTTCCGCCTCAATGTCATATCCCTTGCCCTCCCCCCCCTAAGGGAGAGACCCGGAGACATTCCCCTGCTGCTTCAGCGTTTTCTGGATCTGCATTGCCGTCAGATGAACCGTCCCCTTCTCAAAATAAGCAAGGAAGCCATGGATTGCTTGCTTGTACACAACTGGCCCGGCAATGTGCGGGAACTGGAAAACGAGGTGGAAAGGGTGGTGGCCCTCTCCTATTCCGAAATTATCCATGTGGAAGATCTGTCGCTGCATATTCAGCAGGAAAAGGCTATTCCGGAAAGCAATGAAATAACAGTAAATAAAAAAAACAGGCCTCCTCTGTCCGGAAGCAAAGGCAATAAAAACAAACCTGCGGAAAATCTCTTCTCCCTTGAAGAAAACGAAAAGGAACTGATTGAAAGAACCCTTGAAGCCGCAAATGGTAACAAAACGAAGGCCGCCAGAATGCTTGGCATCAGCCGGGAGGGTTTAAGGAAAAAAATGAAAAAACTTTTCGATGGAAATGCACCATAAAAAACTGGGGCACCTTTACGGGTGCCCCTACAAAACAAGAGTCGTAAAAACCATTCCCAAGGATAGAGCTTGCGCCTGCCCTCATTAAATATCCGCTCGTACCATCTGTCTGGCAACAAGCTGACCAGCAAGATATGGCTGAGTCATGGTAAGTAATCAAAAAAGTTATTCAACAAAAATATCAAAAACCTGAAACCAGTTCACGGATAAAACAACCGGAAGAAGAGCCGGAAGATGGTTTGGGAACGGGTTGTTCTTCCTTATCAAGGCAACGGGTAATATTCACATCCAGACTGCCGATGGTATGATTACCAAAACTGTTCACAACTTCAGCACGAAGGGTATAGGGACCACATTTTTCATAAACGAAACCAATCATGGGTGACTCATAAGGCCCCTGAAAATCACTTTCATCTCCCATATCCCAACGGAAAGATACAGGTTCAACACCTTCCGTATCAGAAGAATACTCAACCTCAAAACGACTCATTTCCATATGATTTTCATAGTCTGCTGAAATATCTTTTATGGTAATATCCCTTGTATCAAAGGCCCAGTTGAATATTCCACGTAAAAATATCTCCCTTGACATAGCACCGGTATCATTATTTATTCCCTCAAGCCCCAAGGCAGATGCCACCAGAATCCCCGGATGAATAACAGCTGGTTTTTCAAGGGTCAGCATATCCTTTGAAACCTGCATCAGATATCCATTCCCTGCTGAAGTTCTGCCGGGATATCGTAAAATACCTTCGCTGAACTCATCCATATTCCTCTGATTGGCTGCTCCGTCTCCGCCATCCTTCAGATCCAGAAAAATACCCCTGAATGCAGGAGGAACATTTTCAGAAGCAATCACAGGAAGATCCGGAAGATTGCCCTCCGTAATACTTTCAGAAATAACAGTCACTTTAAATCTTGAGTATAAAGAGGAAGAATCATTCAGAACAGAAGAAAACATATTCTGTCCCATGGAAATCACAAAACCGCCATCATTGACATACTCCATAAGACGGTCCAGATCTCCCCCCACAAGGGTTTCTTTATTGTTGTCCCCGGAGAAAAGCATAACCGCTTCATAGGCTGCCAGTATGGCTGCCTCAGGAAGCTGCATATTTTCTGAATCAGGATTAATATCAAGCACATCATAGGTTTTCTCAAGGGCATTGAGAGCATTTATATAATAGCCTCTGTAATCTTCAAAATTTTCATCGAAGGAACTGCCATCCATATCCAGAAGAAGAACTTTTTTTCCACTCCCCCTGGCTTCCTGAACCCTGGCCCAGACTGGAAAATGAACCCGGTGCGTATCACTTTCCAAAAGAACATAGCCCTGATGATCACCAACATAGCCTTGTCCTTTAAAACGCACATTTATGGAAGCCCTGCCAAAGGCTGGCAGTGTCACAGATAAAGGCTCCACATGAAAATCATCCAGAGGACGGATGGCATCAAAGCCATCACCAGTATAAATAGTACTTACATGATAGGTTTTTTCTTCGGGCAGAATACTTCTCAGACTAAGGGATAATGTTTTTTCCCCTTTATTCTCAACAATCCCGAAACCAAGGGAGGGGGGATCCAGAATGACACCTGGATCCAAAGCCTTAGTCAGATCAACCCTGCCAGCTCCCATGTCCAGGGGCTGGGCAGGGTTTCCATCATGTGTATAGATATCCATAAATTTTGCCGTGGACATCAAAGAAGATTTTATATCCTTATTGGACCATAAAGGATGGCGCTGCTTTAAAACAGCTGCTGCTCCGGCAATATGGGGAGCTGCCATGGATGTTCCGGAATTCTGACCAAAACCAAGGTGCTTTTCTTCACCCGCTGCAAGGGGCCCATATCCCTGAGAAAGAATATTCACACCCGGAGCCATGATATCCGGTTTCAGCGTATACCCTACTCCGGGTCCGCGACTGCTGAAATCAGCAACTTCATCGGGACTGTTACCCAGCTGAAAGGGTGTAAAATTGAAAATCAGTTCAGATTGCTCATTATGAAGGTCATACCATCTTTCAAGACTCTTTCCATGGGACTCACCCGTAAAAACAGCAAAGGCAGCTATTTCATCACAGTCTTCCATATAACAACTAAGATCAAAGATATCGTCGCCTTTATTGTTATAGATCACCACAAAATCAGCACCAGCCCTGTAAGCATTCAGAACTTTGTCATCAAAATTGCATCCTCCCCTTTTTACAACCGTTGCCAGCCCCTCAAAGGGCCTTCCTTCAAAGGGTTCGCAGGCATTCACATTATCCGGTGCCACACTTGCTGCTGTCTTGAAAAAATACCTGCTGCTGGAACCCAGAGAGGGAACATTCCCATAATCAGAAATGCCAGCCTCCAGCTTCAGGTATTCTTCCGGAACAGGTGAAGGCCCGGCTATGGAAAGGCTTCCGCCGGCAATACTGCCACCGGTGGTACTGGCCGCAACACTTATATATTCTTCAGAAGGATGATCTGTGGTTCCCTTATAAGGCCCGCTGTTTCCAGCGGACATGACCACAAAAAGTCCGGCCCGCCAGGCGTTCAGCAAAGCCGTATCCAAAGGATCATAGTCACCGCCTGTGCTGAAAGGCCCATCACCCCAGGAACAGTTCACCACATCTGCCCCGTCCTTAACCATATCCTCCAGTGCGGCTATGCCTTCGGGATTTTCGAAGGTACTGAGCCCCTCCATGCTCTGATAGAAAACCTTATAACTCATAACCCAGGCCCCTGGTGCCACCCCGCTGATTTTAAAACTGTCGCCAAGGACATCAGCCTGAACAGGATTTCCAACAGCAGTCCCTGCCGTATGCACACCATGGGAATCCCCCTCAGGCCCAGGCCATGGATCCATATCCCCGGCAGCCGGAGGATCTCCCGGCCGGTAATAAACCCTTGAAGCAATAATTTTTCCATTATTGTTGGCTTTTAAGCCCAGGCCGCCATCCGGATAATCTGCAGGATAGGAAAAACCAGTGGGATCAAACATGGGAGCATCCCTGTGAACACCAGTATCCATGCTGGCAACCCTGATACCCTTGCCCGCCTTCAACCTGCCTCCGATTAAGGGATCTTCCCAGAGGGCAGGAGCATTAATAAGATCAAGACTTTTATACATGGAAAGCTCGTAAGTTCTTACAGGATATACGGCTTTAACGCCCGGTACTTTTTTCAGCCTTTCCATAAGGCTGTCAGCATCTTCCCCATTGCTTTCAACGGTAAAACCGTTAAAAAGAACACTGTACCTGTGTTCCCGCATACGGTTTTCCTCATCCCGAAAAGTAGCCATCCTCAAGCCGGATACAGTCCTTCTCATACTGCTGAGAACCTTGTCCTGCCGTGCTTCAATGGCAGAAAGATAATTTCGGGTTTCTGCCTGCTCAAAATTAAGGCGGCCCTTGGACATCAGACCTGGATTCTGACTGCCCCATCTGGCAAGGGGTGCATCTTCCAGTTCCACAATAAGCCTCTTACTCTCTGCCCAGACAATGGATGGAAACAAAAAGCAGACGCACAGCATCAAAACGACTAAAATCCTTAGACAATTCTTCATCTCCATTTTTCCTTGCATATCTGGCCTCCATTTTTTTATATTGCGATTTGCCATTTTTGATACTCTGGCCAGCGTTAAAATGATTGGTAGCCCACCGACCTCGTTACAATAGCTCGGGAATTCAGGAATAATATAAGAATACCATATTTACTGCCAGGAAAATCCTTAAGTGCCAACAAATATGGCGACAAAAAAACACTCAGCTTTTTTTCATTTACAAACAGCAATCCAACACATAATATTTGATGCTCCATTTTTTTTAACTTAGTAATTTTTATAGCAGGAAAAAATACTGATAACAAAGGCAAGGCCGCTGTAAAATTAATAGTTTAAATCAAACTCTTAATAAATGGAAAATCCTGAAAATCGGGTGATAGTAATTTTTTTATCATATTCATCTTGAAAGTGAACTACGATCTTATTTTTTTACCAGAAACCTTAATGTTAAAAGTACTTTTTGGCATTACAAATATGGCTTAAAGAAGAAATTTGTTCTGGATTACCTGACCAAGCCATATTTTCGACAGATATGGACTGGTGGAAACAATAATCGCTAAAAACCTTATAAACGAGCACACAAAGAACTCGACAGGCCACCAATGAAAGAGACCCTCAAACCCCTCTGGCTCATCTCTTTGCTCATCTCTTTGCTCATCATCACGGCTTCCCTTCTCCTCTTAGCCTCGGATCTCGCCCAGCGCCGCTCTACCGCCTCCTTCCGCATCGACAACGTTGTTCCACAGCTTCTCGACATCAACAAAGAAGTTCTTAACCGCTACCCCAAATGGAAAATGACGGAAAAGCTTCAGGAAATGTCTGAAAAACAGCAGCCAGGCCCGCAGGCTTCGGAACAGGCGGTGGAAAAAAAGACCGTGCCCTTCCGCATCCGCATGGTACTCTACAGTGAGACAGAATTTGCCGAACGCTCCAGAGATGGGTATCTTGAGGGTCTTCGCAAAGCAGGGCTGGAACCGGGCCGGGACTAACACGATGCGGTTTTGAAGAAAATCATCGGCCTTGAATCGACGGAGGATTGAAAATGGCAACAATGAATTTCAATACCACAAACGCTACTTTCCGCCAGTTGCTTGGAAATGGCCTGAGTTACCGCGTTCCACCCTTTCAGAGGGATTACTCCTGGGGCGATGATGAATGGGATGATCTCTGGCAGGACATCCTAGGGCTTTTTGAAAACGATGGAGAACCCGCTCACTACATGGGCTACCTTGTTCTTCAGTCCTCCGATAATAAGCGGTTTGACATTATTGACGGTCAGCAGCGACTGACCACACTCAGCATCATGATTCTTACCTGTCTGGGACATATGCAAGATCTTATCCGCAGCAACCTGGATGCAGAAAACAATGCCAGGCGCAAGGAGCAGCTGCAAAACAGCTACATCGGCTACCTTGATCCCGTAAGCCTGGTACCCCGCTCCAAACTGGAGCTGAACCGTCATAATAACCGTTTCTATCAAACCTATCTGGTTCCTATTGAAAAGATCCCCCAGCGGGGCCTTAATGCCTCTGAACATCAGTTACGCAAGGCCTTTAACTGGTTTAAAGACAAGGTCAGATCACGCACTGGAGCAACAGTAAACAGTGGTAAGGAACTTGCGGCTTTCATTGAATCCCTTGTAGATAAGCTATTCTTTACCGTCATCACGGTAACTGACGAGTTAAATGCGTTCAAGGTATTTGAGACCCTCAATGCCAGGGGGGTAAGGCTTTCAGCAACGGATTTGTTAAAAAATTATCTTTTTTCTGTTATCAGTTCACAGGATACCCATGAAACAGAGCTGAAGGCCTTAGAGGAACGATGGGAACGCATCGTTGGTCTTTTGGGGAGCGAGAGTTTTCCAGAATTCCTGCGGATATTCTGGAACAGCCGCAACAGGCTTGTCCGCAAATCCGATTTATTCAAAACAATTCGAAGACGGATCGCTACACGGGATTCGGCCTTTGAATTGTTGCGGGATCTGGATCATTCAGCAGCTGTCTATGCCGCACTCCGTGACCCCCAGGATCCTTCCTGGAAGAGCGACGAAAAGGTCGCACTTGCGCAGTTGATTATGTTTAATGTACGCCAGCCGCTGGCCATGCTCTTGTCATGTCATACCAGATTCCATGAGACTGACAGAGCAGACTTCACCCGCATTATGAAGGCTGTGGCGATCGTTTCCTTTCGTTATAATGTGATATGCAACCTTCAGACCCATGAGCAGGAACGCCTGTACAACGAGATTGCCTGGAGAGTCTCTTCTGGTAGCTGCACCCGGCCATCTGAAGTGATTTCCGCACTCCGGAACGTGTATCCCGATGACACCCGGTTCAAGGTCGCTTTTGCTGATAAAGAACTGCGCACAACAAACAGTCGAAACAAAAAAGTGGTGCGTTATATCCTCTTCGAAATAGAGAAACAGCGCTCTGGGCAGGATTTTGATTTTGAAAGTGCCACATACAACCTGGAGCATATTCTTCCTGAGCATCCTTCCGAAGACTGGTCATACATCGAGGAATCCAAACAGGATCGCCTGATCTACAGAATCGGAAACATGACTCCCCTTGAAACCAGCCGAAACCGGGATCTGGGCAATGCAGACTATTCCACGAAACGACAGGTTTTTCAGCAGAGTACCTTTCAAATTACCAGAGCAGTTTCAGAACATTATGAGACCTGGGATGAGACAAAAATAGAAGCCAGACAAAAACAGCTGGCAAATCTTGCTGCTGGCATTTGGAAAATTGAATTCGGAGGGTAAGTGCCTAGCGATGCCATACGGAAAAAAGCGGCCCTGTATCCCCATGCAGAGCAGGAATGAGGATAAAATCAAAAAACGATCTGCTGGATTTGTTACGAAAGACTTTAAAAATAACCTGCAACAGAAATGGGAACAGGAATGGCCAGAAAACCTTCTGTAAAAAATGATACCTTGAAAACCATTGCTCCCACCTGGAGCCATATACAGAAACAGGCGGAGCAGTTTGTCCTGAAATACAGAAATTCTACCCGTGAGCAGGCAGACAGCAAGGTTTTCATCCGGGATTTTCTTGTTGATCTTTATGGAATAGACCCCATACAGGCTGGAAATTATGAGCGTCAGGTCGGAAAATTAGGAAATAAATACGGTTTCATTGACTATTTTCTGCCCGGAAAACTGGTCATAGAGTTCAAGTCCGCAGGCAAGGATCTTGATCTGGCATTGCTTCAGGCACTGGATTACCATCAGGGGCTGGCTCAGGAAGAGCGTCCCCGCTATATCCTCACATGTGATTTTGCCCATTTTCACCTCCATGACCTGCTGGACAAAGCCAATGATCTGGAATTTTCTCTTGAAGACCTGCCAAAATATGTGAAAGCTTTCGGCTTTCTCATCGACCATGAATCAGAATATGCAGAACCTGAAAAACTGGTGGATATCCGTGCTGCGGAACTGATGGGAAGCCTGCACGATGAACTCAAGGAAAGCGGCTACGGAGGCCATGATCTTGAAGTACTGCTGGTTCGCCTGCTCTTCTGCCTGTTTGCAGATGATACCGGTATCTTTGAGTTTCATGCCTTTCAAACCCTGATTCAGAAACGAACACATCCCGACGGAAGCAATTTATTCAGCGAGCTGGCCGCCTTTTTCGATACCCTCAACAAACCGGAAAACAAACGGCTTAAAAATTTGCCGGATTATCTTGCCGGTTTTCCCTACATCAATGGAAAACTGTTTGAAGAAACCATTTCAACGGTTTATGCCAACGCAAAAATCCGAGACATCCTCCTTTCATGTTCCGGGGAAGACTGGAGTGCCATTTCCCCAGCAATTTTCGGATCGCTGTTCCAGACCGTCATGGAAGAAGATCAGGACGGAAAACGCAGGAATCTTGGAGCGCATTACACCTCTGAAAACAATATTCTCAAACTGATCCGCCCATTGTTCCTTGATGAACTCTATGCAGGGCTGGAAGCCTGCGGAAGCAACAGGGCGAAACTGGAGAAGTTCCACGACAGGCTGGCCTCCCTGCGGTTTTTAGACCCGGCATGTGGCTGCGGAAATTTTCTCATCATTGCTTACCGCGAACTCCGTCGTCTGGAGATGAAGGTGCTGGATCTCCTGTATCCGAAAAACCGGCAGGGGCACCGCCAGCTTGTTCTCGATATCGGCCCCATCATCAAAGTGAATGTGGATCAGTTCTATGGCATCGAGCTGGAAGAGTTCCCTGCTCAGGTGGCCCAGGTGGCCATGTGGCTCATGGATCACCTGATGAACCGAGAAGTTTCCAGCCTGTTCGGGAGAACCTTTACCCGCCTTCCGCTTGTGAAGTCTGCGGCCATCCAGCACGGGAACGCACTGACGCTTGAGTGGCCAAAGGTGGATTGTATTCTGGGCAATCCGCCCTTTGTGGGAGCAAAATACATGGATGCCAGCCAGAAAAAGGATGTCTCCCTTGTATTCAAAGGCATTAAAAACAGCGGCTTACTGGATTATGTTGCTGCATGGTATGTGAAAGCGGCCAGAGGAATGAAAAAAACTCCCGTGAAATGTGCCTTTGTATCCACCAATTCCATCTGTCAGGGGGAACAGGTCGGAGTTCTTTGGAGCTGGATGCTGGATCAGGGAATGAAGATTTTTTTCGTCCACCGGACATTCCAGTGGAGTAATGAGGCCAGAGGCAAAGCTGCCGTACACTGTGTCATTGTGGGATTTACCCATGGTGATCTGCCCAGCAAACAGATTTTTGAATATGAAAATATCAAGGGCGAACCGGAATCTATTCAAGTAAAAAACATCAACCCCTATCTGGTGGATGCGCCGGATGTGGTGGTGCAGAACCGAAAAAATCCGCTGTGCCCGGTTCCCCAGATCGGTATCGGAAACAAACCCATTGACGGTGGTCATTACCTGTTTACAGAAGAGGAAAAGGCATCCTTTCTGGCCGTGGAGCCAAAAGCCGCCCCATACTTCAGACGCTGGCTCGGAGCGCATGAATTTCTGAATGGCTACCATCGCTACTGTCTCTGGCTCGGCGATTGCCCGCCCAAAGAGCTGCGAAAGATGCCCGAGTGCCTGAAGCGTATCGAAGCGGTGCGGGAACTCCGTAAGAACAGTAAAAGCAAACCGACCCAGAAACTTGCTGAAACGCCAACCCGGTTTCATGTCGAAAACATGCCGGATGGGGAATACCTTATTATTCCGGAGGTATCATCGGAGCGCCGTTTTTATATTCCTATTGGTTTTGAAATGTCCGACACTCTAGCAAGCAATAAACTTAGACTTTTGCCTAATGCATCTTTATATGAATTTGGCATAATTCATTCATGCATGCATATGGCATGGGTTCGTGCGGTGACTGGTCGGCTAAAAAGTGATTTTCAATATTCAATAAAGGTTGTTTATAATAACTTCCCATGGCCGGAGAGTCCCACAGAAAAACAAAAGCAGACTGTCAGTACAGCCAGCCAGAAAGTCCTTGATGCCCGTAAGACATTCCCGGATTCCACCCTTGCGGATCTCTATGACCCCCTCACCATGCCATCCGTCCTGAGCAAGGCACATCAGGCTTTGGATAAAGCGGTGGATGCCTGTTATGGGGTCAAAAATTTTCCAAACGAGGCAAAACGTGTGGCATTCCTGTTTTCCCTGTACGATCACTACCTGCAAAAAGAAGCCTTATCTTCTGAAACAGGGGGAAAACAAGAATGAAAAGATTTTCTGATCAGGAACTGCTGGATCTTCTCAATTCTCTGGAATCGGATCGGGTGGAGCGAAAAGAAAGCTTTAAGGGGGAGGTTCCGAAAAAGGCCAGACAGGCTGTCTGCGCCTTTGCCAATGACCTTCCGAATCACAATGCTCCGGGCATTCTTTTCATTGGCGCAAAGGACAATGGCGAACCCTCAGGCCTTGAGGTGACAGATCAGCTTCTGCTTTCACTTGCGGACATGAAAACCGACGGAAACATTTTGCCCCTGCCCGTTCTTTCTGTGGAAAAACGGCTTTTAAAAGGTTCCGCCATGGCTGTTGTCACCGTGATGCCCTCCGATATGCCGCCGGTCAAATATGAGGGCCGTATCTGGATTCGCACCGGCCCCCGGCGCTCCATCGCCAACGAACAGGAAGAACGAATCCTCAATGAAAAAAGGCGTTATAAGAACCTGCCCTTTGATCTCCACCCCATCCCGTCAGCAGCAGTCACCGACCTTTCAAAACTCATTTTTGAAAGCGAATTTCTTCCTTCAGCCTTTGCCGCCGATGTGCTGGAATCCAACGGCCGCAGCTATGGGGAAAGACTGTCAAGCTGCAAAATGATCGTTTCCCCAGACACCACAACACCCACGGTGCTGGGACTCCTTACCTTGGGCAAAAGCCCGCAGGACTTTCTGCCGGGGGCCTGTATTCAGTTTTTGCGGATTGACGGGACAGACCTTGCAGACCCTGTTCTGGATGCGGAAACCATGGGCGGAGCCTTTGTTGAAATGCTGCGCCGGGCGGAAGAAAAACTCAAATCCCATAACCGCATCGGCGTAGATGCCACCTCTGGCCCGACCCACAGAACGGACATGCCCTATCCGCCAGCAGCAATGCAGCAGATTCTGTACAACGCCGTACTCCACCGCACATACGAAAACACCCATGCCCCTGTCCGGGTGTACTGGTTCAACGACAGAATCGAAATCACCAGTCCGGGCGGGCCTTACGGAAACGTCACCTCTGAAAACTTCGGCAGGCCCGGAATCACGGATTACCGCAACCCCAATATCGGGGATGTGCTGAAGACCTTCGGTTTCATTCAGGCCTTTGGAAGGGGCATTGCCATCGCACGGAGGGAAATGGAAAAAAACGGAAATCCGCCCCCGGAATTTGAAACCAGCCCGAGTGCGGTGATGTGCACATTGAGGAGAAAAGCATGACTGCGCCCGTACTGACCTTTTTCAACAACAAGGGAGGAGTTGGAAAAACCTCCCTCATTTACCATCTGGCCTGGATGTTCGCCCGTCTCGGCAGAGGGGTGGTGGTTCTGGATCTGGATCCCCAGGCCAACCTGACCGCAGCCTTTCTTGATGAAGACCACATTGAGGCGCTCTGGAATGCGGAGGGTGCAGGCAGCACCATTTACCAGTGCGTCAGCCCCCTTGCCGGTGTGGCGGATATTGCCCCTCCCCTGCTTCAGCCCATGGCGGAAAATCTCCATCTCCTGCCGGGAGACATCCGGCTCTCCGGCTTTGAGGAGGCGCTCTCCAAAGAGTGGCCGGACAGCATGGGCGACAGCAACCTCTACCGGCCTATGCGCATCCTCAGCGCCTTCTGGCAGGTCATGCAGATGGCCGGAGATCAGGTGCAGGCGGAGATTCTTCTTGCTGACATCGGCCCCAACCTTGGTGCCATCAACCGTTCTGTCCTCCTGGCAACGGACTACGTCGCCATTCCCCTGGGAGCCGACCTTTTTTCCCTCCAGGGGTTAAGCAACCTCGGCCCCACCTTAAGAAGCTGGAAAAACCTGTGGCAAAAACGTCTCAACAACTGGGAAGAGAGCCCCGAAAAAAGGCACTACCCGGATTTCAGACTGCCTTCCGGCAAGATGCAGCCCATCGGCTATCTCTGTCAGCAGCATGGGGTTCTTCTGGAACGCCCGGTAAAGGCCTATGACAAGTGGGTGCAGCGCATTCCCGCCGTTTATCGGGAAGCCGTTCTGAATGAAGCCCCGGTTCAGAATCTGCGGCAGGAAGACGATCCTTTCTGTCTTGCCACCATCCGGCATTACCGCAGCCTGGTGCCCATGGCCCAGGAACGCCGCAAGCCCATTTTCAACCTCACCTCCGCCGATGGGGCCATTGGCAGCCATGCCCATGCGGTGAGTGATGCACGGAGGGACTTCAGAATCCTTGCGGAAAAAATCGCTGAAAAGACAGGGCTGGCCCCAGCCCCCAAGCCATGGCACCCCTGACCTGGCAAGGGACCTCCGAAAGGAGACATTGCGCCAGTATCCCAACGGAAATTTCCGCCCGGTCTTTCCACCGAGGCATCCTGTTCCAATGCCAGCTCACTGCCCGACACGCACAAGCCGGGCATGGCCGATGCGCTTCTTGCTGCCCTGACCGGCAAGGCCGTTGATGAAAAAAAAGTTCCAGGCAAAACCGCTGTCGCTGGAAATGGAAGAGGCGGACCAGAACCAGCCCTCACTGGGAAAGACCTTAAGATCATAGGGCGCAAGGCTTCTCAGCTCCTCTATGGTCGGAAGCCGAAAACCACCCGGTGCTGTCAGGGGGCTGGCATCGTACCAGGAACCGCATAAATAATTATTTTTGAATCCCCACCGCCCCGTTGAGGGCTGAAAAAAGTCTCCCGAAACACCACAGGAGGGGTGTGGATAAATTTGATGAAGGATTTGGGGAAAAAAGCGTGCTTGACATCCAAAATCTCTCCCATACCTTTTTTCCCGGCACCCCCAATGCGGTTCAGGCCCTTCAGGGGGTATCCCTGCACATTGAAGAAGAAAGCTTCACCGCCATCATCGGCACCAACGGTTCCGGAAAAAGCACCCTTCTCAATGCGATGTCGGGCACTTTTCTGGCCGATCAGGGAAAAATTCTTCTGGACGGACAGGACATCACCCGCTGGCCCGAGCACAGACGGGCTGCCCCCATGGGCCGGGTTTTTCAGAATCCCTTTGCCGGAACGGCTGCGGAAATGACCCTTGCGGAGAACCTTGTCATTGCCATGCGAAGGGGACTGAAACGTCCCCTTTCCACCGCCCTTTCCCGGCAGGTGAGAGAGGAAATGGCCGAACGGGTGGCCTCTTTGAAAATGGGCCTTGAAAACCGCCTGGATAATCCTATCGGCACCCTGTCCGGCGGTCAGCGTCAGGCCCTGACCCTGCTCATGGCCACCTGGCTCAGGCCGAAGCTTCTGCTTCTCGACGAACATACGGCGGCACTGGATCCTAAAAGTGCGGCCCAGGTGGCGGATCTCACCCGGCGGATCATCCGCAGCGAAAGGCTCACGGCCCTCATGGTCACCCATTCCATGCAGCAGTCCGTGGAACTTCCCGACCGCATTGTCATGATGCACAAAGGAAAAATAGTGGAGGATTACGCAGAAGAAAGAAAGGGCCGGGTGCGCGTCCCGGATCTCATGGCAGCCTTTGACCGGGTGAAACGAGGGGAGCTTTTCGATGCTTCCGTAGCGGAGGTGGTGGCGGAGCAGTATGTATGAGAAGGGTATCCCTGTCCGGTGCGGAGCATCCATACAGACAACAAAATTGCCAGATGCCACTGAATCTGGCAGTACAGAGAAAAAACCGGCACCCTTTATGGCAAGAAGAAACCCTGAAACGGCACAGGCTTAAGACCTTCCCAAGCTTTGCAATGCAGTTCTAAAAGTATCAGGCAACGGTATAAAGGGAAAAATCCATGTGAATCCCATGGAAGAAGGGCAGGATGGCCCATATATTGCAAAAGTCCTCAGCAGGCAGATATTTCAGGAAAACGTTTCAGATAACGGATACAAACCAAGCCCCTGTTTCCTTGCACACATAACCGTCCTGCACCCAACACGGCACAGATGGTGAACATGGTAACGGGGCAATTATCCACAACCCGATAAAAGAAGGAGACTGTCATGTCCATGCAGATCATTTTTTTCAGAACCGTTTTTCTTCTGGTACTTACCTGTTCCTCCTCCGCCCTCGCCTGGGAACTTCCTGAAAAGGTATGGGTCAATCATTCCATGCCTCCAATGTACTGGAAAAAAACGGACGGCATCCTCCAGCAATCCGGATGCAGCCTGCAACGCTACGATCTTTTCCGGGCAGGCGGTGCAACCAAAAACATTTTCCGCATGGCTGTCGTCTGCCCGAAACAGGAAAAATTCTGTGTGGAGATTCTTCCCGATAACCAGCAGGCTGGTACCTTGCCTATGGACTGTATCCGAGCCGTTCCGGAAAGCTCTGTGCATATGGCAGCCTCTTCCTTTCTCTACACATCCGGAGACAGAAAATAGGCATCCTCACTTCAGCTAACGTCCCATGCGCCAGCGTGGGAACACTGGATCCAAGGTGGCGTCAGGGGAGTCCTCCGATAAAAACAACACGACTCATTACGGATTTGAATACAAGAGGTGCTGCCATGAAAAAACAAAAACTCTGTATTATAGCCATTACCTGCTTTTTGTTTTCAACACCTGCCTTTTCCAGTGACTGGTCCGGAATGATCAAGGGCCGTCTCATCACCTGCAAGGTCACAAATATTCAAGAAAGCATCCTTGGTGTCTGGGAATCTTTTGATGTGCATTTCGAAACTGGCACAGAAAAGGCTCTGTTCAGCTGTTCAGGAAATCCCCTGCTTCATAACAGGAAATGCCAACAAAGCCGGATCGAAGGAAAACTGCAATCTGAAAAAAGTAGTGTGAACATCAATCTGAGGCCGGGAACTACTGATGCCAGGCATAAAATATGCGCTGAAACCTATGGGCAGGCAGGATTTAGTCTTGAAGAATCCGGGCCTATTCAACCTTACTGATCTTCAATGAATCTAAAGGGCTAAAATCCAAAGGCAAAAATCAAAACTTGTATAAATATCAAGCAATTCTGATTTTAAAACATCCGACATTACGGCTAATGTGTAAAATCCGACACCATAAAGAGCATATAAAATGATGATTTTCTCCGGATTCCCAAAAAAGTATCTTTTCTATACATGTGGAATCCGCCATTGCCTTCCCCTGTTGCTGTCAGCGGGCCTTTTGGGTTTATCCCTTCCTTCCGGGCCTTTGTTCTGGCTGCCCCTTGCAGCCCTTGTTCCCTTTTTTATGGCCCTTCGGGGATGTCAGCCTGCAAGAGGGTATGCTCTGGGATGGGCAGGCGGCAGCCTCTTCTGGCTGGTTTCCACTTTCTGGATGTATAGCGGTTGCCGTGAACTCATGGGCTGGTCTGTACCCGCAGCACTCATTGCCACCCTGCTCTTTGTTTTATATCAGGGCCTTCCCTACGGACTTGCGGGCCTTGTCTGCGGCATTGCCAACAGATATGGAAAAACCGCAGGCCCTTTTTTCACCGCAGGTATTTTCACCCTTTTCATTGCCATCTGGCCCGGACTCTGCCCCGGCAGTCCTGCCATAAGCCTTTATACATGGACCAGAATCATACAGATTGCAGACATCGGCGGAATGCATTTCGTACTATTTTTCATGTTCCTCTCCAATGTCTTTCTGGCAGAAATCCTGAGTCCTTCACTATTCAAAGAAAAAATACGATATTGCACGATTTTTATTCTTCTGCTTTGCCTTGTGCTGGGCTACGGCAGCCTCCGCCTTAATCAGCTGAGAACCTTAGAGGCCTCAGATCCTGAATCCCGCATAAGTGTCCGCACCATACAGCCCAATGTCCCATTCAGGGCAGACCCTTTAAACCAAAATCCGCTGAAAAGTAACCATCGGATCATGGGGCAGCTCACCGAAGAATCCTCTCAGCATCTGGCACCGCCGGATCTTATTCTCTGGCCGGAAGGCCCCGGTACTCCTGCCTGCGATAACCTGGATATGAAAGCCCTTGCCAGTTTAGAAAAAATCAGCGGCAGCCCCATTCTTTTTACCTGCACAGAATATATTTATCGTTTGAAAAAGCAGGAATCCCTAACAAACCCTGACGGATCGGAAAGGCTTACGGTCATTCCCATGCGGGAACTCAAGGCCATGTATAACAGCATGGCCCTGCTGAAAAACGGACAGATCAAAGAATTTTATCGCAAAACAAGACTGGTTCCCTTTGGAGAAGCCACACCCTTTGGAGAACATTTGCCTATTTTAAGAAAGTTTATTGGAAAACCCTATGAATTCAATCGTGGACCCGGCCCGGCTCTCCTCTCTTTACAAGATGATCTGCAAGTGCAGCCGCTCATCTGCTTTGAAAGCGGTTTTCCGGACATCAGCCGCTCTGGTGCTGCTCTGGGGGCGGATGCCTTTGTCACTGTTGCCAATGACGGCTGGTTTGTGCATGAAAAAGCAGCAGAACTCCACCTTGGCCTGGCTCTTTTCCGGGCTGTGGAACAGCGCCGTCCCATGATCCGTGGCACCAACACGGGTATGGGTGCCCACATTGCTGCCACAGGCGAAATTATAGACGGCACAAAAACTCCCATGGATCAGACTACTTTCCGTCAGGCCAGTCTCCATGTTCCAGATGTGCAGACACCTTATCAGCTCATGGGAAATATCTGGCTTTGGGTTTTAACACTCATTCTTATAATGACCCGATATTCATCCCTGAATAAAAAGACAGGATTCGTGTAACGAAATTTCACCGGGTAAACAGCCCGGTTACTATGATGAATTTTTAAACACAAAAAACCCGCTCCACTATGGGAACGGGCTTATATTACAAAAACAGGTTACATTACAAAAAGGCAAAAATCACTGTCCGGCACGCACAAGACGTACACGGAAGTTGTCGCTCTTGGGGCTGTTGCCAACAGCTCCGTATTTGAAATGGATGCCCAACGCATAGATTCTGAGGCTGCCATTAGGCGTGGAAGACCAAAACTTATATGGACCAGGAAAAACATTCTGATCATAAGGTGCCAGAGTCTTCAACTCATCAATGTTCGGAACCCGAAATCCATCCGAAGCTGTCACTCTTACTGCATCATCCCAGGTTCCTTCCCAGGCTGTTCCGCTACAGCCTGAACCTGCCCAAATCTCACCATAAGCACAGCGCTGCCATTCCAGGCCCGTACTCGTATCCCTGGCTATGGCACCGTTGCTTCCAGCTACCTCTTGAAACCGGGAAGGATCGAACGGCTGCTGCGCTGCCTGTACAGCTCCTGTAACACCCAAAAGCACCATCATCCCCAGAAAAATAACCAGTTTTTTTCTGAAAAGCCCCTTAATATGAACCCGTTTTTCTTTCATTTTTTTTTCCTTTTTAAAATGTTTCTTCAATACTTCACTTCGTCATCAAATCTTTTGATGCTGACCTTTAAAGAAGAGTTTTATAAGCCATCAAGGCTGACCGAACAATTCTTTTGCAATAGCCATTGCAACAAACATACCAAGACGATTCTTGCTTGTCCATACGGGGCAGCAGGCCTGGAAGAATTATAATCGACACCTCAGCCATTCGACATACTCCAGCGGATCTAATCCTCTGGCCTGAAGCCCCCGGCATATCGGCCTGCGACAACCTGGATATCAAAGCCCGGAGCCCTCCTGTGCCACCCTGCGGCAGGCATCAAGAAACTTTTCATTCACCTCATCACCATGCAGGGTCATACGAAGAAATCCCTGATTCTGAATACCTCTAAGACGATTCAGGTTAGCCGTAAGAAAGCCCTGCTCTGCCAGAAGGCCATGGAGGGCATCCGCTCCGAGATCTGTGTGACGGAACATGAGTGTATTGGTATCTGAGTTGAGAAACCTGAAAGCCCCAAGCCCTGAACACTTCTCTCTTATACGCTCAAAAAACCGAATTTTCCGCTCCTGATTGCGCCTGCGGATATCATTGACATAATCCGTATCCAGAACCGCAAGTTGGGCCATATAAAGAGAAAACCAGGAAAAAGGAAACATGGGACGATAGGTATTGACGGCCTGCCTGAGGATTTCAGAAGAAGCAGCCATATACCCGACCCTTGCACTGGGCAGGCAGTGAACCTTTGAAAAGGTGCGGAGCACCATCAGATTCTGGTATGTTTCAAGAAATGTGCTGGCACTGTTTATGGCATCCGACCTGTCCGTATATTCTCCGTAGGCTTCGTCCACCACCACAAAGGTTCCGGTTTTTGAGGCATGGGAAAGAAGGGCATGAATATAATCCTGAGGAATAAACTTCCCTGTGGGATTGACGGGATTGCTGATCCATAAAAGCCTGTATGTTTTTTCCCTCATCTCCCGACAAAGTTTTTCAATGATATCACCATCCCAGTGCAGATCTGGAATTTCCATCAAAGTAAGGGCAGCCCCCATTCTGAAAGAAACACTTTCAAAAACATCAAAATTGGGAACAGGTATCAAAACATGATCCCCCGGATCCAGCACTGCCCTGGCAATGTGATCTATGACGGACTCCAGACCGGCTCCAAAGACAAACCATTCCTGAGGAATATCATGGTGAAGCGAAAGCTGCCTTCGGAGGCGCTGATAACTGTTCTCCGGATATTCCGTCAGGCTCCCGGTAATAAGACCGAGCAGCTCCGGGGTTTCCAGCACATCCTGAATCAGCGGAGAAAAACCGTCGATGTTTTTTCCAACGTCAAAACGGTACACCTTTTCAAGGCCGTGCTGTTTTTTAAGGGCCTCCACCATAGTAAGTTCATCCACATCCTTGCTCAGATAATCATTGGATTCTCTGCCAAGGGCCATAAGGGTGAGCCGGGAAAGGCAGGCCTCTGTGTTCATGGGTCTCTCCTTTTATAAACAGAGGGAATGAAAGGTATTTTCATTTCAGAAAATCCCTTTATCACGGGAAAGAAGATAAAAACTTCTGCGTCCTGTATAGCTTGTTTCCGAAAAAAGCATTGTGGCTACATAACCCCGGCGGTTAAGGTATTCAGTGAAAACACAGCGGATATCCTGCTGCCAGCGCAGCACCCTGTCCATGTCATGCATCTTCAGGGCCTTGAGATCTCCCGGTATTTCAAGAAGCACGGCGTCCTTATGGGGCATATGTTCCGGGCTTGCAAGAGGATAAAGGGCCAGAGCTTCGGCTGTGGTCATGTCATCCATGTTTTCAGGTTGCCCCTCAAGGGAACAGCGAACCAGAAGCCTGTCCATGGGTATGCCCGCATGCATGGCACATGTTACATGAAAACAGTCTTCCATGTAGCGGATGCCCCTGCCCCCCTGCAGGGTCAGATAGAGATAGGCATTGCGGCTTTCCATGGGATCATAGGTCCAGGCCATCTCCCGGATATTCCGGGAAAGAAGCTCCTTCACCAGCGTCTGATGGAGCAGTCCTCCAACGCTGCGGTCACGGAATTCATCCAGTACTCCCAGCATGTGTCCATAGGCCAGACCGGGTTCCATGGTGGCCATGGTAATGGCCATGCCGACCATACGTTTTTCTATAAAAGCGCCCAGGACAAATCCCGTACGCACATCTTCCATACTCCAGGCCTTGAGACTTATGGGAGACGTAACCCCCTGATCTTCAAGCCCCCAGATGGTTTTCTGCAAAGAAATACATGCATCCATATCTTCTGGTGTGGATAAGATTCGTATTTCTACTTCCATAAAAAGGCCTCCTTCAGTTCCTATAAATTTGATCAGGCTCTTTCCTGCAGGCATCCGTCAGACAACAGATCTTATTTTCCTATCCGATTCACCAGACAGGCAATGGATCTTCAAACCAATCAAGACTTCCCACAAAACATGAGGCAGAACTGCTTCTTTCATTTTTCAGGATTTTCTCTCTGATACGGCCTTCCACTGCGGAACTAATTTCAACCCTTATGCGGATATAGGTCTCCAGAGCGCCATCCACGGAACCGGCTTCCCGGATAGTGGGAAAATTTTTCAGCACCGCCATTTCACTGCCACCTGCGGCGAGGAAATCATTGGTGGCCGCAAAGTAGCTTTTCTCAGCATCCAGGGGCCTGCCTGCAATGAGCACGTCATGCACCCGGCTTCCCCTGGCTTGCGAAGGATCAATGGCATAAACCATACCCGCCACATGGAGAAGGGATCCGTCGGATCCGGGAAATACGGCAGCGCCTGTCTCCAGAACTTCCTTCAGGGCCTTTCCCGTAATTTCTTTGACCACGATATTGTTGCCAAAGGGAAGAATTTCAATGAGATTTTTAAGTGTGATATTTCCCGGTTCAACGGAAGCCCTCATGCTGCCTGCGTTGATGAATACCAGTTCCGCACCGGAAGCTTCCAAAATGGCATCCGTCACAAGGTTGCCGAGGTTGGTTTCCCCCACCCGGATCTGCTCCCGGTCTCCGTCAAGACGAATGGATGTGCGGCCGATGACTTCGGAAAGGGCCGCCTCCTGCTTTGCCACAATGGCATCAATCATGGCTTTCAATGCCGGATCTTCCGGTACGGCCATGCCCGTTTCCTTGGAAATCAGCGAAGCTTCAACGGAAACATTCCCTTCCCCATCCAGACGCATGACCACCTTTCCCAGAGCCTTGTTGTATTCATGGGCGCTTACGATCAAAGTATCTTTCACCCTCAGGCCATGTTCCAGACGGTCATGGCTGTGACCGTCCACAATGAGATGAATGCCCGCCACATTCTCTGCAATGGCCGAACTCCTGTATTCGGGCCGGGTACCCGCATCCAGCCCCAGATGTACCAGAGCGATGAGAATATCCGCCTCATCTTTCAGGGTATCCACCATGCGTTTTGCCGTTGCCACGGGGTCTTCAAAGCGCAGCCCCTTCACGCCATCGGGATGGGCCTTGGTGAGGGTTTCCGGTGTGGCGATACCAAAAACAGCAACACGCAGCCCGTCATAATTTTTCAGCACATATTCCTGCAAAAGAAGGGAGCCGTCTTCTTTTTTCACATTGGCCGCAAGAACAGGAAAGTCTGTCATTGCGGCAAGCTCCACAACCCGACTTGCACCGTAATTGAATTCATGGTTGCCCGTGGTCATGGCTCCATAACCCATGGCGTTCATGAGGCTTACCATGGTGGCTCCCTTTTCCAGAGTCACAATGGGCATGCCGTGCAGGGCGTCTCCTGCATCCAGCAGCAGAACATGGTCATGCTGTTCACGGATATCCTTCACCAGAGTGCTAAGCCGTGAAAGGCCCATACCATCCGAGTCACCGGACAGCACACGGCCATGCATGTCATTGGTATGCAGCACAATGAGCTCCCGGACATCCGGAGCCGCAAGGGCTGTGGAAACCAGAAAAAACAGAACAAAGCAGAACGAATAAATCTTTCTCAGCATAGTCCCCTCCATTGTTTTACAGCCCTATGGTGTTTTCTCCATGGCAAAATATCTGATTAGCATTTTTTTTTAGTCATGTTAATGGCAGATACAGGTCAGCAGGAATCGGTTGTGGAAAGGTGGATGACCTATTCCACCCTTTATCTTGAAGATTTCTGGCTTGTCACCATGGGCTGGCAGTGGCTGAAGCAGGCCCTCTCGGCCCGTGAAAAGCTTGGGAGCGCGAAGGGAGGAGCAGCCTCCTTTTATGATGGAAAAATCAGCGTCTGCCGGTATTTTTTCGCCTGCTACCTTCCTAAACATGAAGCTTTGTGTCATCGTCTCATGACAAAAGAAGCGCTCACCCTCAGCATACAGACGGAACACTTCTCATAAAGGAGGAATCATATGCCGGAAAGCAAACAGGATATTTTATTCCAACCCCTCACTCTGCCCTGCGGACGCGTGGTAAAAAACCGCTTTTTCAAATCCGCCATGAGTGAAATCCTCGGAACCGAAGACAACCGCCCCACCGAAGCACTGGTACGTCTCTATGAAGGATGGGGTAAAGGCGGTACCGGAATCCTTGTAACCGGCAACGTCATGGTGGACAGAAAAGCGCTGGGAGAACCCCGCAATGTGGTCATGGATACGGAAGACGATCTCCCCATGCTCAGTTCATGGGCAGAGGCCGGTAAAAAAGAAGGTTCAGAAATATGGGTACAGCTGAATCATCCGGGAAAACAAAGCCCCAAAAACCTCTCGCCAAAGCCCGTAGCCCCCTCGGCCATCCCCCTGCATCCGGGGCTTCAGCGTTTTTTTGCCACACCAAAGGCCCTTGAGGAAGGAGAAATTCTGGGGATCATCGCCGCCTTTGCCAGATCCGCAGGAATAGCGAAAAAAGCTGGATTTACCGGTGTGCAGATCCATGCAGCCCACGGCTATCTTGTCTCCCAGTTCCTTTCTCCTCTGCACAACCAGCGTAAGGATGCATGGGGCGGCAGCCTTGAAAACCGTATGCGGTTTCTCATGGAGGTGTACCAGGCCATCCGCAAAGAAGTGGGGCCGGATTTCCCCGTTGGGGTCAAACTCAATTCCGGGGATTTTCGCAAGGAAGGCTATCATCCGGAAGAGGCCGCCGAAGTTGCCGCTGCTCTGGCCGCAGAAGGACTGGATCTTCTGGAAATTTCCGGCGGCAGCTATGAAAAACCCGTCATGATGGCGGGTATGCCCGGCGGCAGTGAGGGCTACTTCCTCGAATATGCTCGCAGGATACGCCAGATTACGGCCATGCCCCTGGTGGTCACCGGAGGATTCCGCACGGCTTCCGGCATGGTGGCGGCACTGGCCTCGGGCGATACGGATATGGTGGGGCTGGGCCGTCCCATGGTGCTGGACCCCAGCCTGCCCCTGTGCATTGCCGAAGACAAAGGCATGGCATACAAAAGCCCTGTCACGCCGAAATCCACAGGCATTGCCGCTGTGGACAACATCGCCATGCTGGAGATCACCTGGTATGAACGACAGATGGGCTACCTCGCCAAAGGCCTGAAACCAAGGCCCCATGAAAATGTCTGGGCGTCCATCATCAAAATGCTGCTGGCGGACGGCCTCACCCGGTTCAGGAGACGGCGCTCATAACCGATGACCCTGTATTTGAGTGACAAGACCAAAAAAACAATTCCATAGAACTGCCATAAAAGGATACAGGAATGAATACACTTAGGTACCAGCAAACGGGCCGCATCGGCTACCTTACCCTGAACCGGCCCGACAAATACAATGCCTTTGATCTGGAAATGGTGGATGAATTTGAGGCCTTTCTCCATGCAAGGCGCTACGACAATGAAACGGGCGTCATCATTCTGGATGGTGGCGATTCCAAGGGTTTTTGCGCGGGCCTTGACGTGGAAACCTATGCCCCGGCCATCATGGCCATGAGTCCTGTGGATGCCTACAACGCCCAGGCCCGCATGAGCCGCCTTTTTCTTGCCATGCGCCGTATTTCCCAGCCCATCATCTCCTGCGTACACGGCGCTGCGGCGGGTATCGGCTTTTCCCTTGCCATGGCTTCCGATATCCGTATCCTTGCCGATAACGCCAAATTCTCCGCAGCCTACATCAACATCGGCCTTGGGGGTGCGGATATGGCCTCCAGTTATTTCCTGCCCCGGCTCATCGGCGCAGGCCGGGCCTACGAGTATCTTCTCACGGGCAACTGGATGGATGCGGACACGGCCATGGCTCTCGGCTTTGCCAGCCGCAAGGTGAGCCGTGAGGCCATGATCGAGACCGCCGAAGGCCTTGCAAAAACCATGGCAGAAAAAAATCCCATGGGCATCCGCATGACCAAAGAAGCCCTCAACGCCAACCTCGATGTTGGCGGACTGGAAGCAGCCCTTCAGATGGAAGACCGCAACCAGATGATGATTGCCTACACCTACCGAATGACACCCGCATCCTGAAGACTTTGGGAGTCTGATTCTGCCATGGCTTAAAACGTGTGAGCCATGGCAGACCAGCTCTTTCTTCCCCTCTCCGTTCCGGTAAAAATTCAAAACAAAAATCTGATCCTTCAGAAAACACTTCTTCGGGTGACGGATGAGACGGGCAACCTGACCTCCCCTGTCTGGCCTCCCATGACAACCTCGCCACCATGGCTGAAACACTTAAAATACAGAAACAGTATTTTTGTAAAATGTCATTTGACAAACCCCTCCCGCCTTCGTATATTTGCAAAAATAATATTACAGCACATTGAGGGGCGCTGAATGAAAATAAAAAAACTGGCAAGCGTGCAGATGGGATACTCCTTCAGATCCCGTCTTGAAGCCTCGGAAAACGGTACAGTTGCCGTTATTCAGATGAAGGATCTTCTGGCTGACAACACGGTCGGCTGCGGTGATCTGGTAAAAATTGATATGGATGCCGTGAAAGAACATCACCTCGCACGGAAGGGGGATCTGATATTCAGGTCTCGTGGTCTTGTAACCACTTCAGCAATACTTCTTGAAGATCCGGACAAAGCCGTTGTTGCCGCTCCTTTATTAAGGATAAGGGTAAGCAGACCGGAGAAGGTGCTGCCCGAATATCTGAACTGGTACATCAGCCAGAGGGATGCGCAGATTTTTCTGACCAGCAGGGCCAAGGGTACGGTTCAGAAAATGATCAGCAAACAGGCCATTGAAGATCTGGAGGTGGCACTGCCAACTCTGGAAAAACAAAAAAACATTGTAGAGCTGGCCTGTCTCCTGGCAAGGGAACAAACTCTGCTTCACAGGCTGGCAGAAAAGCGTGAACAATACATTGGGGCAGTTCTTATGCGAGTTGCCAGAGGAGAACGCCAGTGAAAGCGACAATCAACGCCAATGGCACTGAAATTACCGTCCTCTCCAAGGGGGATGAAAATGATTACATCTCCTTAACGGACATAGCCAGATATAAAAACCCTGATGAACCCAAAGATGTTGTCAAAAACTGGATGAGAAGTCGCAGTACCATCGAATTTCTTGGATTGTGGGAGCAATTGAACAACCCGGATTTTAAAGGGGTCGAATTCGACTCCTTTATCCATGAAGCCGGTTCAAACGCCTTTACCTTATCGCCCCAAAAGATGAAGCGACCATTCAGCAACTGATCGTGTTTTCCAACCTGGAGAGCATGAATGCTGAACTGATCAAACAGGGAATACCGTCAGACCAGAGACTGACCGTGCTGAATAAAATGGCCATAGAACAGATGACTTCCCTTTTAGGGAGTTCCGCAATCAAAGAACTACAGTCAACGAGGAAAATAAAAGATGAGCGGTAAAATTGATCAAAAAGATATCAACAACGCAGCATGGGCAGCCTGTGACACCTTCCGGGGCGTTGTTGATCCGGCACAGTACAAAGACTACATCCTTGTGATGCTGTTTTTGAAATACATCTCCGATGTATGGCAGGATCACTACGAAGAATACCGGAAACAGTATGGGGATGATGAGGTTCGTATCCAGCGGAAACTGGAGCGCGACCGTTTTGTTCTCCCCATGGTAAAACTCACCGAAAAAAATACGGAAACCGGCATCGAGACGGTTCTGGATGAATTCCCCGCCACCTATTACAGCCTCTATGAGCGCAGGTCTGCCGCCAACATCGGTGAGCTGATTAATATCGTGCTCGACCATATTGAAGAGAGCAACAAAAGCAAACTCGAAGGGGTGTTCCGCAATATCGACTTTAACAGCGAGGCCAACCTCGGGCGGACAAAGGATCGCAATAAACGCCTGAAAACCCTGCTGGAAGATTTTAACAAGCCCCAGCTCAGCATGAAGCCCAGTCTCGTTTCCGAAGATGTGATCGGCAATACCTATATCTATCTGATTGAACGCTTTGCCTCCGATTCCGGAAAAAAGGCCGGAGAGTTCTTTACCCCGCTGAAGGTGACCGAACTGGTGGCCAGACTGGCAGGCCCCAAACCGGGCGACCGTATCTGTGACCCGGCCTGCGGATCGGGCGGACTTTTGATTCAGGCGGCCAAAGAGGTGGCCCGTAATGCGGACAGCACTCAGGAAATGCGCAACTTTGCCCTCTTCGGACAGGAGTCCAACGGCAGCACATGGGCGCTCTGCCGGATGAACATGTTCCTGCACAGCTTTGACAGTGCCCGTGTCGAATGGTGCGACACCCTGAACAGTCCGCTCTTAGTGGAAAATGACCGGCTCATGAAGTTCAACTGCGTGGTGGCCAATCCGCCGTTCTCACTGGATAAATGGGGTTCCGAAAATGCCGAGAGCGACCAGTACAACCGCTTCTGGCGTGGTGTTCCGCCCAAAAGCAAAGGTGACTGGGCCTTTATCAGCCATATGGTGGAAACCGCCCTTGAAAAGCAGGGCCGGGTTGCCGTGGTGGTTCCCCATGGCGTGTTGTTCCGGGGCGCGGCTGAAGGGCGTATTCGGGAAAAAATGATTGAAGAAAATCTGCTGGATGCCGTGATCGGCCTGCCGGGCAACCTCTTCCCCACCACCAACATTCCGGTGGCCGTTCTGGTCTTTGACCGTTCCCGTGAAAAAGGCGGAGCCCGTGAAGATTGCAAAAACGTTTTCTTTATCGATGCCAGCCGGGAGTTTGTTTCCGGGAAAAACATGAACACCCTTTCGGAAGCGCATATCGGCAAGATAATGGAGACCTACGCCGCCCGGGCCGAAGAAGAAAAATACGCCCATGTGGCCGAGTTTGCCGAGATCAAGGAAAACGACTTCAACCTCAATATCCCCCGCTATGTGGACTCCTTTGAAGAGGAAGAGGAGATCGATATCGATGCGGTGCAGAAGGAAATTGATGCGCTGGAAAAAGAGCTGGTGGAAGTCCGCAAGATAATGGCGGAAAAGCTTCAACAGATTCAGAGGTAACCACGAATGGACACAAATAGGCACGAATACAGCCGAATCATTTTCGTGACGTTAAGAAAATGGCCTTTATGGAGGAAATGTAAATGAACAATAAAGATATTGAAAAACGCCATCATCGGACATTCGAGGAACTCAAACAGCTTACAGATAGCAACACTGAATTCTGGTATGCGAGGGATTTCCAAGCTGCTCTTGATTACTCCAGTTGGGACAAATTCAAACGTGTTATTTTAAAAGCAATCTCTGCCTGTAAGAATTCTGGACAGGAATCTGCCAACCATTTTTCCCAAGTGGGAAAAATGGTCAAACTCGGATCAGGTAGCCAGCGGGAGATTGAAGATTATCAACTCTCCCGATATGCCTGTTACCTGATTGTCCAAAATGGCGATCCTTCCAAACCAGTCATAGCCAATGGGCAGACGTATTTTGCCATCCAGACCCGTCGGCAGGAGCTGGCGGACGATGAGGTATTTCAAAGGCTCAAAGAGGATGAAAAACGCCTGTTCCTTCGCAATGAAATGAAGGAACACAACAAAAAACTGGTGGAAGCGGCGCAGCAGGCAGGCGTGGAATCCAACCTTGATTTTGCCATCTTTCAAAACCATGGCTACAAGGGACTTTATGGTGGACTGGACGCCAAGGGCATCCATGCCCGCAAAGGACTAAAAAAAGCCAGCAGATTCTCGACAACATGGGCAGTACCGAGCTGGCTGCCAACCTCTTCCGTGCCACACAGACCGAAGATAAGCTTCGCAGGGAAAATATTCAGGGCAAAACCAAAGCCAATGCAACCCATTTTGAAGTTGGAAAGAAAGTACGCCAGACCATCGAAGAGCTGGGCGGCACCATGCCGGAAGATTTGCCGACGCCGGAGAAGGATTTGAAAAAGCTGGAACGGCGGACACAAAAGCAGATCAAGGGAGACAGCCAGGAATGAACACGGATTTACTCCAATATTTTTTAAAACCACGAAAAACACCAAAGACACAAAAACTGGTTTTCATTTCGTGTAGTTCCTGCCTTTCATGGTTGAAAAACAACTCAGCACTGAATACTTATCATTCAGATCTCTCATTAGGAGAATATCATGCCTGATAACAAGAATGTACCGCCCAAGGGCGAACTTTTGGTGTATCAGGGACAGGGGCTGGACAACCCGGTTCAGGTGCGGTTGGAAGGGGAAAGCGTCTGGTTGAGTCAAAAGTTAATGGCAGAGCTGTACGGAGTTGCCATTCCAACCATAAATGAAAATATAGCAAACATTTACGACGACGAAGAGCTTCAGCCAGAGGCAACTATTCGGAAATATCGAATAGTTCAAACGGAAGGAAAATGGCAGGTGGGACGCCTGATTGATCATTATAATCTGGAGATGATTATTACGACTATAAGGACTTTATGGTGGACTGCCAACCTCTTCCGTGCCACACAGATCGAATAAAAGCTACGCAGGAAAAATATCCAGGGCAAAACCAAAGCCAATGCAACCCCTTTTGAGGTTGGAAGAAAAGTACGCCAGACCATCGAAGAGCAGGGCGGCACCATGCCGGAAAACCTTCCAACACCGGATGAAGATCTGAAAAAAGTTGAGAAGAAAAAAGTAATAACGATGAAGAGGCTGAGTGATGGATAAAGGTTTTATGTACATTTTAAAATGTTCAGATGGGAGCTATTATACTGGAAGCACAAATAATATTGAACTCCGACTTGCCCAGCATCAAGCGGGAGAAGGCTCGAATCACACCAGAAAAAGACTGCCCGTTGAACTGCTTTATATAGAAGAATATCAAAGGATTGATGAGGCTTTTTTCAGAGAAAAACAGGTTCAGGGTTGGAGCCGAAAAAAGAAGGAAGCCTTGATCAACGGTGCCTTCGAGAGCCTCAGGCACCTTTCCGTGGCGTATCGTGACAAAAGGGGCTTCGAGAACCTCAGCCACCAAAGATGCCCGTTGCCTGAAACACATGGCTTCGAGAACCTCAGCCGCCGGAGCTGCCCGTTGCCTGAGGCTCTCGAAGGCAACACTACCCAGAAGCCCAAGGAAATCCGACAATGAAAACGCAACTTTTATTAAAACAAGCCCGAGTGTCGTTAATTCCACATGGATGGCAAATTTCTCAAATCGGTAAAAGCTGTAGTATTAGAAATGATCTAAGAAAACCCATTAGTCTTGAAGAAAGATCTTCAATAAAGGGTGATTATCCATACTATGGACCAACGGGTATCTTAGATTACATTGATCAGTATTTATTAGATGGTGAGTTTGCCTTAATAGGCGAAGATGGAGACCACTTTCTAAAACCAGAAGAGAAGCCACAGACAATTTTAGCAAAAGGGAAGTTCAATGTTAACAATCATGCCCATGTAATTGCTTCCACCAATGTCTGTAGTGCTGAATGGTTTGCCACCTTTTACAAACATAGAAACATTACTGATTTTTTAAGCAGGCAAGGTGCTAACAGGTACAAGCTAAATAAAGCAACACTGGAAAAGCTGCCAATACTTCTCCCCCCCCTCCCCGAACAAAAAGCCATTTCCGGCCTGTTGTCCACCTGGGATGAGGCCATCGAAAAAACCGAACGGCTGATTCATGCGAATGAACGACGCTTCCACTGGCTTCTTCATAAACTCATGAAGCCGACGATTGCGTCGAATAATGAGTGCTCGGTGATAAGTGATGAATTAAAAGATAACTCAGACCTCAGCACTCATAATTCAGCACTCGGCAAAGGCCCACATACACAGGAAAACTTGGAGTGGAAGAAAGTAAAAATTGGCTCTTTTCTTAATGAAAGTCGGATTTCGGGTACCAACGGCCATGATGCACAAAAAATAACTGTGAAACTGTATGGAAAGGGTGTGATTGCTAAAGATGAAAAACGAATTGGAAGTAAAACAACCCAGTATTATGTGAGAAAAGCCGGGCAACTCATCTACAGTAAGCTTGATTTTTTGAATGGTGCATTTGGTATTATTCCAAACGATCTTGATGGTTTTGAGTCAACTCTCGATTTACCTGCCTTTGATATTTCAGATTCTGTTTCAAAAGAGTGGTTGCTATATTATCTGATTCGGCCTGAATATTACACAAGACAGCTTGGACTCGCTAAGGGGCAGAGAAAAGCAAGAAGAGTTAGCCCTTCGGAATTTCTTAATTCTAAAATACTATTACCTCCACTACATATCCAAAAACGGATAGCCGAATTCCTATCTTCTTCTCAACAGGAAATCGACCTTCTCAAACAACTCTCAAAAAAATACAAAACGCAGAAACGCGGCCTGATGCAGAAGATGCTCACCGGTCAATGGCGGGTAAAGCCGGATATCGTGATGGGGTATGCATGATGGATGACAAATCAAAAAACACCCCATCCCCAGCCAACCATGCCGGGTACACTTCGTGGCTCAGGGAACTCAAAGAAAAGATTCGTTCCGTGCAGGTCAAAGCCGCACTGGCTGCGAGTCGGGAATTGATTTTATTTTACTGGGAGCTTGGAGAAGATATTTCGCAAAAGCTCTCGGAAACCCATTGGGGCTCCAAAATTATTGACCAACTGTCTAAGGATCTGCGTTCAGAGTTTCCCGATATTCAAGGATTTTCACGAACAAACATCTACTACATCAAGAAATTTTACGAGTATTTCATTACCTTTTCCGAACAGGAACAAATTATCCCCCCGCCCGGGGGACAAATGGGTTCAGTCCTTACGCACCAATACGGATCACAATCCTATCCGCCAATCATCCCCCAGATTGGGGGACAATTGCCCTGGAGCCATATCAAAATTCTTCTGGACAAAGTTTCCGATCATCAGGAAACGCTTTTCTACATACGGGAAACCATCGAAAACGGCTGGAGTCGTGATGTTCTCGCCTTTCAAATCAAGTCAAGACTTTATCAGCGCCAAGGAAAGTCTGTCAGCAATTTTCAACAGACCTTGCCAACGCCACAATCCGATCTGGCACAACAGACGATCAAAGACCCATACATCTTTGATTTTCTTAGTATGACAAAATCTTACAATGAACGGGACATAGAGAACCAGCTGATCAGCCATATCACAAAATTCCTGCTGGAGCTGGGTAAGGGCTTTGCCTTTATCGGGCGGCAATATCATCTGGAAGTAGGTGAAAGTGATTATTATCTGGATCTGCTTTTCTACCATATCAAGTTAAAATGCTATGTGGTGATTGAACTTAAGAATACAAAATTTATTCCTGAATACGCAGGAAAGCTGAATTTTTATCTTTCAGCCGTAGACAGCCTTCTCAAAGCCGAGGATGATAAGCCAACCATCGGAATGTTGCTCTGCCGGGACAAAAACAGAATCGAAACCGAATTTGCCCTTCGAGACATGAACAAGCCCATGGGCGTGAGTGAGTTTACGCTGACAGAAATTTTACCGGATGAATTGAAAGGTTCCCTCCCCACCGTGGAAGAAATCGAAGAAGACATGAGGCAATTGAGTACTGAGTGATGAATTAAAAATCTGTTTTTATTCGTATTGATTCCTTCCCTTTTGGTGTTTTTTGTATTTTTCGTGGTTCAAAAATCCCTGGCCCCTGTCTGGCTTATCGTGGATAAAAGCAGGAGACCTGCAAAATGATACAATTCAATAAATTAGACAAATTAAAACAAAAACTGGATGCCTTCCGGCCATTGCCCCCGGAGATTGTTTCCAATCTCCACGAAGATCTGGTGCTCCGCTGGACCTACCATTCCAATGCCATTGAAGGCAATACGCTGACGCTGAAAGAAACCAAGGTTGCTCTGGAAGGAATCACCATTGGCGGGAAAACCATGCGGGAGCATTTTGAAGTGATCAACCACAGGGAAGCCATTTTTTTTGTGGAAGATCTGGTCAGAAAAAATGAGACATTATCTGAATGGCAGATTACCTCCATTCACCAGCTGATCCTGAAAAATATCGATGACAGAAATGCGGGTACCTACAGAAAAACCAATGTCATCATTTCCGGTGCCGATCATATACCGCCAGATGCCGTACAGGTTCAAAATGAAATGCAAGACTTCATTCACTGGTATCAGACCGGGGCCAAATCACTTCATCCGGTAGAACGGGCCGCCCGTGTTCATGCTGATTTTGTGAAAATCCATCCCTTTGTGGACGGCAATGGCAGAACATCACGGTTGCTGATGAATCTGGAATTGATGAAAAGCGGATTCCCGCCGGTGATTCTTCCTGTGGAAAAACGTCTGGAATATTATGAGGCACTGGATACAGCCCACACGAAAAATAATTACGATCCGTTTTTGATCCTTATTGGAGATATTGTGGAATCAGGATTCAGACCCTACTGGCACGCATTGGGAGTAAACCCATGAATACCTTTCAGATAAATGAAAAGCATCTTTCTCAAATTCCGGCTTTGCAGCTTTTGATCAGCCTTGGCTTTGAATTTCTGACACCGGCTGAAGCACTGCAGGAAAGACAAAACCGAACATCCAATGTTTTACTGGAAAATATTCTGCGCAGTCAGCTCAAGGAAATCAACCGTATTCGTTACAAAGGAGACGAGTACCTCTTCAGCGAAGAGAATGTGCAGTCGGCCATCCAGAAACTGAAAAACATCAAATACGACGGACTGCTGAAAACCAACGAGACCATTTACGACCTGATTACCCTCGGCACGGCCATGGAGCAGACCATTGAGGGGGATTCGAAAAGCTTTAATATAAACTATATCGACTGGCCCAAATCTGGAAGTGGCCCCGGTCGTAACAGGTTTCATGTAACGGTGGAATACAGTGTTGAACGTTCCAGAAGTACAGAGACTGCCCGTCCGGATATCGTTCTTTTTGTCAATGGCATTCCCTTTTGCGTGATTGAGTGTAAAGCGCCGCAGATTGAAGTGGAACAGGCCGTTTCCCAATCCATCAGAAATCAGAATGATGAGCACATCCCCAAACTCTTTATCTACACGCAGATGCTGCTGGCTCTGAATAAAAACAGCGCCATGTACGCCACCACGGGGACCGCTGCAAAATTCTGGGGAATATGGAAAGAGCCGGATAATGGACAATGGAAAATGGATAATGGAAAATTACTGGAGTTAAAAAATAAACCATTACCCAAAGATACAAGGCAAAAAATTGAAACCACCTTTCACTGTCAATTATCCACTATCCATTCTCCATTCATAACGGCTCAGGATGAGGCCTTATTTTCGCTGTGCCGCCCGGAAAGGCTTCTGGAGCTGGCGTGGAAGTTCACGGTATTTGACGGAGGCATCAAAAAAATTGCCCGGTATCAGCAGTATTTTGTCATCAAATCCACCCTGAACCGGGTAAAACACTTTGACAGCGCAGGTTCACGTAAAGGGGGGGTAATCTGGCACACGCAGGGGTCAGGAAAATCCCTGACCATGGTGATGCTGGCCCGGAATCTTGCCCTTGATCCCGAAATTTTGAACCCCCGCATTGTTCTTGTGACAGACCGTGATGACCTCGACAAGCAGCTTGGGAATACCTTTGCCTCCTGTGGCCTTGATGCAAACCGGGCAACATCAGGCAGAAACCTGCTGGAGCTGGTCGCTGAAAAAAAATCAGGGATCATCACAACCCTCATTCACAAATTCGACAAGGCGTATGCGGTAAAAAAATATCAGGATGCCTCCCCTGATATTTTCATTCTGGTGGATGAAAGCCACCGTACCCAGTTCGGTTCCTTTTCCGCCCGGATGAGACAGATGTTTCCCCATGCATGCTACCTGGGTTTTACAGGCACGCCGCTTTTGAAAAAAGAGAAGAACAACTTCATAAAGTTTGGTGAGCTTGTCGAACCCCATTATTCCATCACACAGGCCGTTGAAGACGGTGCAGTGGTTCCGCTTCTGTATGAAGGGCGGCATGTGGAGATGACACAAAACAAAAAAGCGGTGGATCTGTGGTTTGAGCGGCACACGCAAGGGCTTTCCAAAGAGCAGCAGGCGGACTTGAAACGCAAATATGCACGGGCAGAAATGCTGAACAAGGCCGATCAGGTCATTTATATGAGAGCCTTTGACATCAGCGAGCACTTTCGCTCCAACTGGCAGGGAACAGGATTCAAGGCACAGCTGGTGGCACCGAGCAAAATATCCGCACTCAGGTACAACGCCTGCCTGAATGAAATTGGCATGGTCAGTTCAGAAGTTGTTATTTCACCGCCGGATATGCGTGAAGGCTATGAAGAGACCGATGATGAAACAAAGGATGAGGTCGTAAAATTCTGGCAAAAGATGATGAAACGCTATGGCAGTGAAGAAGAATACACAAAGCAGCTCATTAACCAGTTCAAACACGGCAGCGATCCTGAAATCCTCATTGTTGTTGATAAGCTGCTCACGGGTTTTGATGCCCCCAGAAACGCAGTCCTCTATTTATGCAGGATGCTTAGGGAACACACACTGCTTCAGGCAATTGCCCGTGTCAACCGGCTGCATGAAAGCAAAGAATTTGGTTTCATCATAGACTATGCAAGCGTACTTGGTGAACTGGATAAGGCCCTTACCATGTACAGCGCATTTGAAGGCTTCGATGAATCCGATCTGGCTGGCACTCTGACATCCATTCACAGCGAGGCCGAAAAACTACCCGGCCGGTATTCTGATCTTTGGGATCTGTTCAAAACGGTGAAGCACTCCTGTGATGAAGAGGCCTATGAAGTGCTTCTTGGTGATGAGAGCATGAGGGAAGAGTTTTACGGTCGCCTTTCGGAGTTCGGTAAAACACTTGCCATCGCACTCTCTTCCGAGAAATTTCTGACCGAAACCGACGATAAAACCTTATCCCGATACAAGGCAGACCTCCGGAAATTCCAGTCACTCAAGGCATCCGTCAAGCTCCGCTATGCAGAAGCCATTGATTACCGGGATTATGAGCCAAAAATCAAAAAACTGCTGGACACCCACATTCAGGCCAATGAGGTGGTTCAGCTTAATGAGCCGGTTAATATTTTTGATGATGCAGCCTTCATGATGGTAAAAGAAGAGCAGGAAGTCTTCGGCTCTAAAAAAACAACGGGCTCAAAAGCAGACACCATTGCCCATGCCACAAAGAAGGTCATTACGGAAAAGATGAATGAAGACCCTGCCTTTTATGAAAAATTCTCAAAGCTGATCCAGCAGGCCATTGAAGATTTCAGGGCTAAAAGAATATCGGATCTGGATTACCTGAACAAAGTCGTGGATATCCGTAACAAGGTTGTCTTCAAGGTGCATGATTATGTACCGGATAAGCTTTCCGGAAATGAAGATGCCATGGCTTATTTCGGTGTGCTGACGCCATTTCTGGCGAGTGCTGAATACTCAGTGATAAATGATGAATTAAAAAACAACTCAGAACAGAGCACTCAAAATTCAGCATTCACCGAAGAGGCGACAGCAGATACGGCGTTAGCTATTCAGGCCATACTGGAAAAACACAACAAAGTTCACTTCTGGGAGGATGAAGACGCCCAAAAACAGGTGATCAACGAGATTGATGATTATATCTATGATGAGCTGAAGACAGAAAAGGGCATCGAATTGTCACTGGATCAGATGGATGCGCTCATCGAGAAAGTTTTGCAGGTGGCAAAACACAGGAATAATTGAGAATGGAGAATTGATAATGGAGAATGGGAAGCAGGTCTCAGGCAAAAAAAATGCTGTCAGGGACAAATCATTTTTGTTTGCATTACGGATTGTGAAATTATGCCGTTATCTTAACACGGAAAAGAAAGAATTTGTATTAAGCAAGCAACTGCTTCGCTCTGGAACTGCGATTGGGGCTTTAGTGAGGGAAGCTGAATAGGCGGAGAGTAAAGCCGATTTTATACACAAAATGGCTATTGCTCTGAAAGAAGCAAATGAAACGGACTACTGGATAGATCTGCTACATCAAGCAGAAATTATTAATCATACAGAATTTAAATCCATTAATCCTGATATAACTGAATTACTGAAACTTTTAACAAGTATAATCAAATCCTCCAGATCAAAGACGGTAAGTTGATGCAAAAAAGCAATCATTCTCAATTATCCATTATCCATTCTCAATTAAAATATGGTCAAAAGACCATATTTTACAGCCTGCTGTACTGTGACAGAAAAACCATGGAAATAGCCGTGCATCCAGACGGCACGGTTATGGTCAAAGCGCCGGTAGAGTCCGATATCACACTGATAGAAAAGAAAATAATAAAACGGGCTCGCTGGATTCTTAAGGCACTGAATTATTTCAAACAGTTTGATCCAAAAACGACTGAGCGCTGCTACGTGAGCGGAGAGACCCACCTGTATCTTGGAAAGCAATACCGACTGAAAGTGACCCAAGGACAGAAAAACTCCGTAAAACTGACCCGTGGCTTTTTTCATATCACCTGCCGGAACGAACCGGCTCCAGATACTGTAAGGAAACTTTTAAATCAGTGGTATTCGGAAAAGGCACAGCTCCAGTTTGCAGAAAGTATGCATCGCTGCTGGCAGAAGTTCCGTACTCCGGGCATTGAGAAGCCAAAGTTATCCATTAAGCGAATGCAAAAAAGATGGGGCAGCCTTTCTGAGAAGGGCACAGTAACCCTCAATACAGACCTCATCAGAGCGCCTAAAGAATGCATTGACTATGTTGTTACCCATGAGCTGTGCCACCTGAAATGTCATGATCATGGCCCTGAGTTTTATAAGCTCCTCGATTCTCTCATCCCGGGCTGGGAAAAGATCAAACACAAACTTGAACTCACGATAGTATGATCATGGAACGGAATATTTTTATGCATATAGAGCAGGAAGCAGCAGACCCTGTTTTGATCTTTTAATTGTAGAAAAATTATTGCGCTTCATATAGAAAGGCAGAAGAATATACCCTTACTCTTCTTAAAAATTCCGGAGAACCATCCATGTTTCTTTCCATTCTGCAAAGTGGTTTTGGCTTGCTGGCCTTTATGTTCATAGCCTGGCTTCTTTCCGAAAACCGAAAGGCCGTGAGCCCTCGACTGATACTTTCAGGACTTGGCCTGCAGTTTCTTCTGGCGCTGATTCTTCTGAAAGTTCCTGCTTTTGCAGATTTTTTCCTTTTTCTGAACAAGGCTGTGGAAGCCCTGGAAGCAGGAACAAGGGCAGGCACCACCTTTGTTTTCGGGTATCTGGGCGGTGGTCCCCTTCCCTTTGAAGAGCCATGGTCCGGTGCTGCTTACATCTTTGCTTTCCGGGCACTTCCCGTCATTGTCGTCACCGGTGCCCTCAGCACCCTTCTTTATCACTGGAAAATCATTCCTGTGCTGGTACGGGGATTTTCCGCACTCCTCCAGCGGGTCATGGGCATTGGCGGAGCCTTGGGCGTGGGCTGTGCCGCCAACATTTTTGCCGGTATGGTGGAATCTCCCCTTTTTATCAGGCCTTATGTGAAATCAATGACCCGCAGCGAACTCTTCACCCTCATGACCTGCGGCATGGCCACCATCGCAGGTACAGTTCTGGTACTTTACGCAGGCATAATCGGTCAGGTGATTCCCGGTGCTCTGGGCCATATCCTTGCAGCATCCCTGATCAGCGCACCCGCATCCATTCTCATTGCAGGCATCATGATCCCGGAATCTTCGCCTCCCACACTTGGTAAAATCAGCCCTCCCGTTGAAAGCAGAAGCTCTATGGATGCCGTGGTCAAGGGCACCACCTTCGGCCTTCAGATGTATATACAGATCGTCGCCCTTCTGGTGGTGCTGGTCGCTCTGGTCAGCATGGTCAATCAGGCTTTGGGACTTCTGCCTGACATGGCAGGCGAAGCCCTCACCCTCCAGAGTATTCTCGGTCAGATCATGCGGCCTCTGGTCTGGCTTGCTGGTATTCCATGGCATGAATCCCATGTGGCGGGCAGCCTCATGGGTACGAAGGTCATCCTCAATGAACTGCTGGCTTACCTCGACATGGCGGCCCTTCCTGAAGGCAGCCTTTCTTCCCGGAGCAGCCTCATCATGACCTATGCCCTCTGCGGTTTTGCCAACATCGGAAGCCTTGGAATTCTCATCGGAGGGCTTTCCAGCATCGCACCGGAGAGGCTGGATGAAATTGTCACTCTGGCCCCCCGGTCCATTCTGGCAGGCGTACTGACCACACTGATGACAGGTGCCATGGTCGGCATATTTTTCTGAAACAATTAAAACTGCCTAAAATAAAAATACTTTATTCCCATAACAGGTTCATTCTAACTTTCAAAACACCTTGGGATCAATCATGCACAGGACACACCACACACAACTTAGGGTTCCCGCACAAGAGCATTTCCTTTCCCTTGTACAGGGGCATGTGCGTGATATGGCCCGCATTGCAGGCTTTGCAGATAAAGAGGTACTGATTCTGGAGCTGGCAGCGGAAGAAGCTTTTCTGAACATCTGCATCCACGCTTACCCCGATGGAACACCGGGGGATATGCTCGTGAGCGGTGAACTGCTGGAAGGCGAACTGCGCCTGGAGTTCAGTGATGAAGGCCTGCCCTTTGACCCCGCTTCCCTCCAAATCCTGCGGCAACAACAGCAAAAGGAAATCCCAGGACTTGGTCTCAAACTGATCCATCATGCGGTGGACGAAGTCCTGTGGATTAACCGTGGCAGAGAGGGCAAGGCCATGTGCCTTGTAAAAAGACTTCCCTATGAAAAACATGAAAACGATACACAGGCCAGTTCCCCTCCTCCATCCAGCGTTCTTAAGAATGCAGAAGATCCTGTATCAAAACCGGCTGCTGAAGATTCCTTCGAGATTCGTCCGCTTCAACCCGAAGATGCCATGCAGGTTGCCAGGCTTTTCTGGCTAACCTATGGATACTCCTATAAGAACGAAGCCTTTTACAGGCCCGAAGGGCTTCTGGATCTGGTGGGACGGGGCCTTCTTTTCAGTTATGTAGCCGCTACTCTGGACGGAAATATTGCCGGCCATGCAGGACTATTAAGGCCGGAGCCTGTACCCATGGCGGAAATGGCCATGCTGGTCATTGATCCTGCCTACCGAAGTCGGGGGCTCATGAAACATTTTACTAGCCGTCTCAGAAAAGATGCCGGGGAACTGGGTCTTTTCGGACTCTCCCTCAATCCCGTAACCAGTCATCCCATCAGCCAGCGGGATGTCATTGCCATGGGCGCAAGTCCCTGCGGCCTGGAACTTTCCGCCTGCCCACCCCGCCACTTCAAGGCCATGGGACTGGAGGACGGCCCCCAACACAGAGAATCCTACCTGCACTGCTTTTTCTATCTGGAGCCCCCTCCCCCGGCACGGGTCAATGTGCCAAAACGGCATCTGCATATGACGGAACGCATCTGCCAAAATCTGGGACGGGCTCTGATTTGCAATGCGGATGGACATGGCAGCGAAACGCATGAAAAATCACAGGTAGGAGCTTATTCTGTATCCTTTGACCGTGGACTTATGAAAGGAGTGGTGCGTGTGTCCCTTGCCGATGAAATGCAATGGCCGGAAATTCTGCGGGCCTCCCGGGATCTTATGGATATCGCCGGAGCCGAAGTGGTTCATATAGATCTGCCACTTGCCCAGACCGCCACGGCCTTCCTCTGTGAACAGGCCGAAACAACAGGATTCTTCTTCGCAGGAATTTGGCCCCATGGTGCAGAAGACGGTGACATGCTAAGGCTGAGCCGCCTTGCAAGACCCATGGATATAAGTCTTTTACGACTTCACCCTGGCTTTGCCCAGGAGCTGGCAGAGTATGTGGGAAGGGAAATGCAACGGGCAATGAACAAAGCATAAAAAACCTTAGACACCCGCTACCATTCCACTGAAACTGCGCCAATTAATAACCTGAAAGTCGGATAAATCGTACACTATTTGATGTCCACTCCTAAGTATTTCAAGAAGAGCCTGTCTCTGGCCACTGATTCGGAGGACCATCGAGCATGATAATTTTCTATACATATAAAAAAGTTAGGAGAGCAAAAAAACCATCCGACGAAACAACATGTTCAAGCTCCTATATGTCCGCTCTTTGACATTGCCAGCTATGAACAGGGGTCGCTTTGTCGGAGGTGTCAGAAAATTCAGATTATTGCGTATGAGAATCGGATTCCCATCACGGCTTCCCCTTTGGTTGCTTATCCTTCTTGTTCTTATCCTTCTGCTCCTTCTGCGTTACCTTTTGTTTCTGTTCTTTGTTTTTATCCTTTTTCCCGCCTTTGTCTCCCAATGTGTGCTCCTTTCATTTAATTCATCGTTTTGCTGTAAGTAATATCGCACCATGAAACTTCTACAATAAAAACGATCATTACGGAGAATGCCAAGGTCGTGTTTCAGGGGAAACAACGACTGCCCGACAAGCCTTAAAGCAACACAAACATTTAAAATTAAATAATTTATATTGAAGAGACATGTTTTTTATAATGACGCATTACTCATTCATAATCTTTATAATCCTTTCATCCAGACAGGTGCGTAGAAAGGTATTCATCGGTTTCTGATTAGCAGTTCCATAAAAATCGAGCATCAATTGATTAAACTCCTGCTGCCTCTTTGCAGGAAGATTAATCGCAGGGTATCCGCAATTCAGCAAAAGCCCGTTCATAATAAAACGGCCCATACGCCTGTTCACATCATAAAAAAACTGGCACCGGGCCATTGTAAGAAAAAAATGGATAGCACGATCATAAATATCTGGTATATCATATGAATCAGAAACCATCTTTTCAAAAAGGGCAGGTAAGGAATCCGCCGGAGGCGGCATATACTCTGTCCCTGCGATGGTAACCCCACCAGATCTGAACTTCCCCCACTCCAATGCCTCGTCCTTACCCGCTATCAGATGCAGGGCACAAACTTGTTCACGGGTGATTTCAAACTGATTTTTCTCAATCAAAACAAATAAAGTACGCCAGGCATCAATTTGGTTCAGTGCTATTTGCTGGTCAGACAATCTATGTCCTCCAACAGTAATTCCATCCATTAATGTCTGAATTTCAGGTATGGTTAAGTTAATCCCTTCCAGATTTACTGCATCGCACACAAACTCAGCCAATTGGCGCTTAGCAAGCATTATTGCCTTTGCTTTGTTTGGTTTCATGCCCCACTGAGTTTCATTCATCTCATTCACCAGCTTAATCACTAAAAAGTTCAGAACCTGCTCCACATAATGTATATTGCTCATTATGAAAAAACAAGAACTTAGAAAACCCGCCCATAAGATACGGGACTGACCGGGGCTGGTCCAGGCTTAATCCATCAGGCCATACCGCAGGCACTGCGTCCGTTAATGCGGCAGATCAGCCGGGCAACCAGAGGCCCCGTCAGAACAACGGCAAAAAGACGAAGGCTCTGGAGGGAAAGCACAAAAGCAAGATCACAGCCGCTGTCTGCGGCGATGATGGCCACGGAATCCAGACCGCCGGGACTGGTGGCAAGATAGGCCGTCAGGGGATCGACACCCGCCCAGACGGTCAACATCCAGGCAGCAATACAGCAAAGTGCCATCAAGGCAACAACAGCCAGAAGCAATTGCGGTAAAACCCGCAAGGTGTGGCGCAGGGTTTCCGGCGTGAACTTCAGGCCTATGTACCAGCCAAGACTTGCGTAAGCAGCCCATAGCAGCCATGGCGGCAGGGTAATATGTATAAAACCAAGGGAATTGAGCACAGCCCCGAGCACCATGGGTATGAGAAGGGCTCCTGCGGGTATACGCCCTATGCGACCTGCAAGCACACCCACAGCCACCAGAACCAGGGTCTGAATCAGAGGAATCAGGGGCGCATCAAAGCCCGGCGACCAGGTTGGAGGCGGAAGATCCGCAACAGACCCTCCAAGCAGCAGACGGGATACGGCCGATGCAGTGAGAACCACCACTAAAATCCTCAGATATTGCATGAAGGCAACCATACGAATGTCAGCACCAAAGGATTCAGCCATGGCCATCATGGCCACAGCCCCTCCCGGTGAGGTTCCCCAGGCCGCCGTGTTTCCCGGCAGGGTGCCGAAATGCATCAGCCCATGCCCCACCAGTGCTCCGAAAATAATAACCAGTGCTATGGCAAAAAGAATGGCAGGCCAGCTTTGGAGCAGTGTACTCAGGATGGCCGGACTCATGGTAAGGGCAACCATGCAGCCCACGACGGACTGCGCCCCGGTAAAGGCCCAGCGGGGTACAGTAAGTTTCACACCGCAGAAGGCAAAGACCATAGCGGCCAGCATGGGCCCGAGCAGTGTGGCAGCCGGAAGTGAAGCCCACTGCAAAACCACAGCAAAAACAGAGGATACAAGGATCAGAGCTGCCCAGACAAAAGTTTTACGGGTATATACCATATGAATCTCCAGCGACCGGAGCCGCCCTTTTTTCAAAAACAACGATTTTAACAGAAGAATATTCAAGTAAAGACTATCTGCGCCTCTAATTTATGCTGCCAGACATCTAACCTCATGCCCTGATTAAACTTGATTGCGCCAGAAACATACCAACATACAAAAAATAAGATTCAACATCCTTCTGGTGGAAGAAATCATCGAATTGAAGACCTTAGGGACGGGAAGGACGCAACAGCTTCCCCATCTCTTTGAACGCAACGGCAACCACAGCAAGCGCAAGAACCATTAAAAGGATATCTGTTATAATCAGTGGCATTTTTCCGGCTGGAATATATTTGTCAAAAAGCATCACCCACAAAGCCCAGACAGTAGTGACCAGCATCAGGATGGCAGGAATAAGGGTAAAGAGTGTCGGCTTTTTCCGCTTGGCAAGCCAGACCGAGACAGCAATCAGTCCAAGGGCTGCCAGAAGCTGATTTGCGGCTCCGAATATGGGCCAGATCAGTGTAAAGGCATTGGTCCAGCTCAGCCAGAGCATCAGGCCTGCGGATAGTGCGGCATTGAAAATGTAGGATTGAAGAATGGCGGGTACTTTTTTGAACAGAACCGACCACAGCTCTTCAAAGAGATAGCGGTTGAGTCGAACGGCGGTATCCAGCGTTGTCACCACAAAACCTTCAACCATGAGAATGCCGAAAATGGTTCCAAAAGCCACGGGTAATCCAAAGGCCATATGGAGAAGGGATCCCATGCTCAGGGCAAAGGCAAGGATGGGGTTGGACGGTCCCGATTCCGGCCAGACAATCTGCATATAAGAATCGAAGGAGAGACCGGCAGCAAGGGTTAAAAGAACAACCATTGCAAAAACGCCCTCTAAAACCATTCCACCGTATCCTATCTTCCGGGCATCGGATTCAAGGCGGATCTGCTTGGAGACGGTCCCACCGGCCACCAGGGAATGAAAGCCGGAGATGGCACCACAGGCAACGGTAATGAAGAGAAAGGGCCAGATCATCCCGAGTTTCAAGTTGCCCTGAGCCACATTAAAGGCCGGAGCCTGAGTAACGGCTCCTTTCAGACCAGCCACAACAATACCAGCCAGCAGCAGCGCAATGCCGGCATAGAGAATAAATGAATTCATGAAATCACGAGGCTGCAGGAGAGTCCAGACCGGAGCACCACAGGCGATCACCACATACACCGTCAGAATGATCATCCAGGTATGCATGCCAACGGATACGGGAAAAAAGACGCCGAAGACAACGGACATACTCACAACCATAATCGCCACAGGCGTGACAATGGCAGAACGGATATTTCTGCGATAAAGCATCCAGCCGATCAGGGGTGCAAACAGCGTCAGAATTATCACTGATGTGGATGCGATGCCACCGATTTTAGCCCTCTCGATGCCATCGGCACCCACAATGGTCTGAAGAAAACCGGAGCCGCTTATCTTCATCTCGGCAACAGGAACCAGAGAGGTCAGTGCCGTTGCACTGAGACCCAGAAATGCTGATGTGACAAGAAGGATCATCACCGTTGTAAAGGCAATGAAAAGAAAAAACCCGGCCCTTCCCAAAGTCGAACGGGAGACTTCCGCCATGGAACGGCCCTTTTCACGGAGACTGGTGAATAGGCAGGTATAATCGTGGACGGCTCCAAAGAAAACCGTTCCCAGAAGAAGCCAGAGCCAGACAGGGATGATACCAAACAGCATGGCCACCGTGGGACCGACAATGGGTCCGGCACCGGCAATGGAGGCAAAGTGGTGGGAGAATGCAATGCCCGTACGGGTCGGAACATAATCCCGTCCATCCTCCATGGCCATTGCCGGAGTGGGATTCTGATTATTCTCATCAAAAATACGGGAAATCATCTTGCCGTAAAATAAATAACCGGCACCCAAAAATACCAGCCCAACCGTAAGAAGCAGGAGAATATTCACAGGCAGTGCCTTTAACTGAAAAAAGAATCATTGATCATAGTGCGCCCCATAATGGCCAGTGCCCCCCTCGTCCAACAACACTGGCATGGAGAAATGCAACCACTATGCCAGAATAAAAAAACACCCCCTCTACTGGAAAAAAGCATCAAAAAACGCCCTGCCAACCGCCAAAACAGTTGCCATATGCCCATAAAGTTATCGTCTGTCACATAAAGAACATCCCAATGAAAAGAAAACATGCAGACACAAACAAAAAACATGAAGTCTGCTTACAAATTTTTCCAAAAAGCTTTCAGGAAAGCTCAATCACAAAGGAAATATAAGTGTATCCGGAGATATGGATATGCTGCACGTCCTTTGCCATTCTGGAAAGAATCAGAAGGCCAACCCGGTCCAACTCCGCTTCTGTGGCATTGATGCCCGTAAATGGCCGCATGCCCTGATCGATCTCATCCACGGTTTCACCGATAATCACCTCCACAAAAACACCTTCCTCCCAGAGCCGAACAGAAAAAAGACACTTTTTTTCCGATGACTCAGCATATTCTATGAGGTGAGAAAAGGTCTCTTCACAGCAGAGCCGCAGACGCAAAAAAGTCTCATCCCCCATCCTAAAACTGGTTTTCAGCTTCTCAAGCCTCTCTAAAAGTGTCGGCATGGCAGCAGGCGTAGGTGTCAGGTGCAGGGCCATGCCGGGTCTAGGGAAAAGATAGAGCAGAGTACTGAAGAAAATGGCAACAAACCCTCCCATGGCCACCCCGTTCTGCAGAATGGGCGCAAACTCCACGGGCATAATGGAGGGAAAGAAGTTTCGTGTCTCCGCCATCAGTCCCGCACAAAGGGAAATCCCCAGAATGAGGCCCATCTGAAAGGAAAGCCCCGAGCGCATGACCAGCCCGAAGCCCGCATAAAACAGCATGGCGCAGATGGGTACAAGCATACCACCGATCACGGCGGAAGGTGCGTTCAGAAGAAAGGCTGAGACCTTGGGCATGAAGGCCAGCACCAATAGAATCAAAGCTCCCATAAGGCCCACCCGTGCTGAGGTTACACGGGTCATTTTAAGAAGCGGAATATTGTCACAAAAGGTCGCCACCGGTGCGCCTCCGACAAGGCCGGAAAGACCCTTGGCCAGTCCGTCGGCATAAAGTCCGTTCTGAATACGGGTATAATCCACCTTTCTGAAGCCTTTTACGGAAATCTGCTGCAAGAGCATGATATTGCCCGTTCCTTCCATGGCACTGACCAGAGCCGCAATGAAAAAAGCGCCTGCGAGGGGCAGCCATGCCACCTGAAAATCCAGTGCCAGACCCGGCCACCGGGCCTCTGGCAGTCCAAACCATGGCGCATGGCGAACATGCTCTAAGGTAAGAAGCCCCAAAAAAGAGGCCGTAAGACAGCCTGCCCCAATGCCCAGAAGCGGTGTCCAGAGACGAAGCCTGTGGCTGCCGAAAAGCATGAAAATCACAAGAACTCCCATGGTCACAAGCCCCACAAGGTAGTTCTGGGAAGAACCGAAATGCGGCTGGGAAGAGTCGCCCCCCTGCCAGAGTTCAATGGCAATGGGCATGAGGCTTAAGGCCACGAGGAGGATCAGCACCCCGCCTATGGCCGGTGTGACGATGTGGCGCAGAAAACGCAGAAAATAAGAATACAGGAACACCACAGGCGCAGACAAAAGGGTCATGGTGGCAAGGAGCGGCAGGCCTCCCATGTTCACAGCCATGAGGGTGCAGGCGAGAAAGGCAGAATAGGAACCCATGAACAGAACATGACCGCAGCCCAGATTGCCCGGCTTGAAGGCCTGAAGAAAGGTGCCAAAGGCCGCCACGAGCAGGGTGGCAAAGGTGACAAAGGCCACCTGATCCGCAGGTGTCCCGGTGGCCTTGCCGATCATGTTGGGCAGAAAAATAATACCGTCAAAAATAAGGGATACATGGATCAGCCCAAGAAAAAAAGAGAGTGCCCATCCCGGCTCTCCCCCTCCTGACCTGCCATCTTCCCCGCTTTCAAAAAAGCCCTTCATCCTCAATCTCTCTTTCATGCTTTTTGCCATACAGGTTGAAAAAAAATTTCAGGGCATCAATTTGGCAAAAAACACACACCGCCTGAACCTTACCCGCAGATCAATCCTTTTTTCTTCCATGGTTCAGCCTTATCTGATAAGTTTTTTTAAGCTTATCCAACCCCATTACCACAGTTTTTTAAGCCCTGCAAATATCATACTGCAAGCTCCGGGGCCACGGCCAAAGAAAGGAAAACTCCATGAAAAATCCGTCCCCAGCACTGATGCCTTTTCTGGAACAGGTCAGCAAGGCTGCAGAAGCCTTTCTGCAAAGCGGCAGCCAGCCCACCTTTGCCAATGCAAGGGAAGGCCTTGCCATCCTCACCAGAACCTTTGTCACAAAAGCCTGTCCCGTGGCAAAGATAATTGATGCCTCCATTCCCGGTCCCAAATGGGATGTGCCCGTACGTATCTATCATCCGAACCCGGAACAGTCCTTGCCCCTTCTTCTTTTTATCCACGGCGGCGGTCACATGGCAGGAAGCATTGCCGTTTATGACGGTATTGCGAGAAGGCTGGCAAAGGCCTCTTCCCGCATCACCCTTTCCGTTGAATACCGCAGAACTCCGGAATGCCCTTATCCCTCAGGTCTTGAGGATGTAACCCAGGCGGCAAAGGGGGCTTTTAGTCTGCTGGAGAATCTGGGAATAGGCCATGAAAAGAAACTTGCCATTGCAGGAGACAGCGGCGGCGGTGCCCTTGCAGCCAGTCTCAGCCACAGAGCTAGCCATGAACCGGAGCTTTCCATCGAAAAGCAGGTGCTCATTTACCCCAGTCTGGATTACACCCTGTCCATGCCCTCTGTGGAAGAACTGGCAAAGGGTTATCTTCTGGAAAAGGAAAAAATTCTCTGGTATTTTGACCAATATTTTCAAAGTAGCGAAAACCGCAAGGCAGCCTCTCCCCTTTTCATGGAAATTCCACAGGCTTTCCCCCAGACCCTTTTAGTCACCGCAGGGTACTGCCCTTTAAAGGATGAGGGAAAAGCCTATACAGAAAGGCTGAAACAGGCGGGGATTTTTACCATGCACGAAGAATTCGGGGATATGATCCATGCCTTTTTAAATCTTGAAGATCTGGTTCCGGAAGCCTGCGACAGGTTTTACCATCTTGCAGGGGCTTTTCTTAAGGATAAAGCCTCTCAGATGATTCCGTAAAAAGTAAAAATGCCAATTCAGGCCTGAAGTTGGCAGTGCCAAAAATATTGGCATAAACAGGTGTTTTCTGAATGAAGGTTTTTTAAACATCTGAAATAAAAGAGACTATTGAATGGTATACAATATGCAAAACCAAAATATCATCCTGAAATGATCACAGGAATGGCATTGATTTTTTCTGGCTTCATCTTTTTGTAAGTTATCAGGTATTCCGTGACATTACCCACAAATGTAAAGGAGAAAGATCATGAAAAAAATTAAAGTGCTGCTGCTCAACGCTCTTTTGGCTTCTGTCCTGATTTTTATGACAGCACCGGCTTCCCATAGTGCAACGGGCACCTACATTGACTGTATCCATGGCTGCCCCGATCTGACTGCCTGTACCAACTGCTGCAATCAGGTTTTCAGCTCCGTTCTGAGTAGATGCAATGCCAACCGGGATCAATGTGAAGCCCTCTGCCCTCCGGGCAACATGGATTGCTTAGATGAATGCATGATTGCCAGATCCGGTTGTCTTATGCAAGAAAGGCGGAATTTCGACTGCCCGCACTGGGGAGAAAATGGCCGCAATCTGGGTATCGGCAGCGGAGCTGGCGTCTCCGTATTTAGTACTTCAAAGCCTTTATCCTCTTTTCGCTCAGAGTGCAGGGAATGTCATGAAGATGATCGGTAGGTGTCAAGCTGTATGAAGACGGGGACTTTGCAGACTGCAGCTGACGCAAACGTCTGACGCAGGCCCTCCCATGGGCAGAGAAGGGATCTTTCTGCGGAGTCAAAAACCTGCAAATCAAAAAAAGTAAAAAATGGTAAACAAGCGAAGTATTTCAGTATCGCATTCTTATCCTGATTGTGGTGGAGGTTTCCATGAAAAAAATACTTTTTTTTCTTCTCATCTTTCCTTTCATGCTGGCCCCGGCCCAGGCCCGCTGCATCGTCAACCAATCCAGTGCCAGGGTCAAGGTGGATATCAGTTTTATGATGATCGAGCGCATTCAGGAATGGGTGGAAGCGGGAGAGTCACGGTGCATTCCCTACAATTTTTTTGCAGACATGCGGCTTGATGCCGTGGATACCAAAGAATACGGCGTGGCCGTCTCCGGAACCGCCAACTACGGTTTCACCACCAACAAGACCAAAATCACGGTGACAGATAGCAGACGCTGGTCCTCCAATGGCGTGACCTATTTGAATCTGGCCTTTTCCAGAGAAAACTGAAAACCCTTAAGCCCTGTCCCGTAACGATCAGGAGATCCTCAATGAAATGGTTTACTACCCTTCTTTTTTTTCTCTGTTCTGCTACGGCCTTTGCTTCGGAGATCCCGGATTCCTTTGTGGAAATCAGGGAAGTGATTCCGGAAATCCTCATGGACATCCGTTATGTCACGGAGCACAATTTTGCGGGTGCCAAGGTGGATGGATATGAGGCGGCAAAGTGTTACCTCACCCGCAAAGCGGCCCATGCCCTTTCCGGAGTGCAGGACGACCTCAGGCCCTTTGGATTCGGGCTTAAAATTTATGACTGTTACCGACCCCAGCGGGCGGTAAACCATTTTGTTCGATGGGCAGAAGATCTGCATGACACCAAAACCCGCACGGAATTTTACCCCACGGTAGATAAACGCCACCTTTTCCGGGACGGCTACATCGCCCGCCGCTCAGGGCACAGCCGGGGCAGCACCGTGGATCTCACCATTGTGGATCTTTCGCCAGAACCTCAGCCTTCCTTTATTCTGGGAAAAACGGAGCAGAAAGCCTGCTTTCTTCCGGCAGCAGAACGCTTTAAAGACAACGGCCTTGATATGGGAACGGGTTTTGACTGCTTCCACGAGCTTTCTCACCCCGAAAATCCGGCCCTTCCGGAACAGCAGAGGGCCTATCGCCTGATCCTGAAAACCCTCATGGAAAAACATGGCTTTCGGTATTATGATAAGGAGTGGTGGCATTTTACCCTGAAAAACGAGTCTTTTCCTGACACCTATTTTGATTTTGTCGTGAAGTAGAAGCAAGGGGAATGGGTTTGGGACAATTCCGAGAATGATGCATATAGCCAATTATAAAACAGGTGCTATTGTACCATTCCCATCTTCCAGATTCTCATAGGCTTCAGGAAGAAAGCGTGGCGTGCAGAAAACCAGAAAAATCAGATCCTCTTTGCCCAGACAGGTGATGCGCTGGGGGCAATCCGGCGGAATCAGTACCACATCCCCCGGAAAAACCTCCTGAGGCGGCAAGCCCCCCACCTCCATCCGGCCCCTGCCCGAAAGAATGAGATATCGCTCTGCCGTATTTTTCAGCCTGTGGAGCTGGGTGCTGACACCTGCTTCCACCCGCACCCTGGCGATGGAAAGACCGGGATCTGCACTACTGTTGGAAAGCTCCTCAATCCAGCAGCGCTCTTTCGTATAAAATGGCCTGATCTCCCTTGAAGTAAGAATCTGTTCTTTCATAAAATCCTTTATTCTGTGATACAGATCACCGCAGCGCAGATCTTCTACCAATTTTTTCTTCCAACACTGAAAAGGAAATCAGACCCATGAGAACACGTTTCACATCCCTTATTCTGGCAGGTTTCTTTCTCCTTGCCCTAAGCAGCACCGCTTTCTCCAAAGAGGCTGGCGTTGTGGTCAAGGAACTGGCCAAAACCGAAAAAAGCTGGGATGGTGCCCTGCTGCCTGCCTATCCGGATGGTCAGCCGGAAATCCGCATCCTCAGCATTAAAATTCCTGCGGGTCAGAAACTGGCTGTACACAAGCATCCTGTCATAAATGCCGGTGTCCTGCTGTCCGGTCAGCTCAGGGTGCATACGGAAGACGGGCAGGTGCTGGATCTTCATGCAGGAGAAGCCATTGTGGAAGTGGTCAATACCTGGCACTGGGGGGAAAGCGTGGGAGACAGTCCGGCCCATATTATTGTTTTTTATGCAGGAACAGCGGATACCCCCGTCACGGTAATTCAGGACTGATGGCTTAATATTGCCGTGGCAGGTCCGGGAACTGTTTAAGGGCACCCGTAAAGGGTGCCCCTGTAGCACAAGATCGTGAAAAGGTTTCGTAGGGGCGGCTTCGAGAGCCTCAGCCACCAGCCTTCGAGAGCCTCAGAAACCGACCTTCGAGAAGCTCAGTCACCAGCCTTCGAGAAGCTCAGACACCGACCGGAGGAAAGGTCGGTTATACTGAATAATCTGATTTTATTCCCACTCAATGGTTGCCGGTGGCTTGCTGGTGATATCGTAAACCACTCGGTTGACACCCTGAACCTGTACAGCGATTTTCGCAGCCACTTCCGTAAGGAAGGAAATGGGCAGATCCACAACCCCTGCCGTCATAAAATCTGTGGTCAGAACCGCGCGCAGGGCAATCACATAGCCGTAGGTCCGCTCATCATCGGTTACACCCACGGACTGCACATTGGTGAGTACGGCAAAGAACTGACTGGCCTGATCCCCATAGCCTTTTTCATCCATGGCAGCCCGGAAAATGGCATCTGCTTCCCTCAGAATTTGCAGTTTCTCACGGGTCAGTTCACCAAGGCAGCGCACGGCAAGGCCTGGACCGGGAAAGGGCTGACGCCTTGTAATCACAGGCGGAATGCCCATGGCCTCCCCTACCTTGCGGACTTCATCTTTGAAAAGGTATTTAACCGGCTCAAGGATTCCTTTAAAATCAATGCGCTCAGGAAGTCCACCAACATTATGATGGGCTTTGACGGACTTGCCGCCATCCCAGCCGCTTTCAATGATGTCCGGATAGATGGTGCCCTGAACAAAGTAGTCCAGCTCACCCAGCTTGCGGGCCTCCTCCTCAAAAACGCGGATGAATTCCTCGCCTATGATTTTTCTCTTTATCTCAGGATCTGTAATGCCCTTAAGCTTTTCAAGAAAGCGATCTTCCGCATTCACGGAAACAAGATTCATGCCGAACTGCCCGCTGAAGACTTCTTCGATCTGCCGGGGTTCATCCTTTCGCATGCATCCATGATCCACAAATACACAGGTCAGCTGACTGCCCACGGCACGGTGAAGCAGGGCTGCGCATACTGAAGAATCCACACCGCCGGACATGGCCAGAAGAACCTTTTTATCCTGAATAAGGTCTTTTAAATCTGCTACGGTTTCTTCAATAAAGGCTTCCGTGGTCCAGTCCTGACCCATTTTGCACTCTTTTACGAGAAATGCCTTCAGGTCTGCCTCTTCCCAGGGAGAGGTTTTCATATCCAGCACCGGAAGATTCAGTGCTGCGGTTTCAGGGGGAAGCTCCCGTCCAAGGGTGCGCTCTCCACAGGCCTCTCCCCGCTGGAGAATCAGGGCTTTAGGCTGAAGTGCCAGAATGCGGTCTGCCGTTGCGGTATAGGGCAGCACCTCGCAATAAATGTTGAGCTGACGCACAGCCTTGGCAAGCATCTGGGCATTGATGGCCCCGAAATCCAGTATCACAACGCAATCATGTTTATCTGCCATTTTAAAAAAAATCCTCCGGGATCTTATCCTTTTCGTCTCCTGTGCCTGCCCTGTCTTTTCATTTATGGCGTTGGAGCTGGTCGTGGGTGTTGTCGTTAAGGTCGTTAAAAACTTTAAAAATGATTCCGCCTGATTTCGTATATGGCCAGGGCAGCCGCAACAGATGCGTTGAGGGAACTCACCGGCCCGCTCTGGGGAATGGCCACCATGATATCACAATGTCTGCGGACCAGAGGACGCACGCCCCGGTCTTCACCACCCACCACTAAAACCATAGGTCCGTCAAGCCTTGCCTGATGCAAAGGAGTGCCATCGGCATCAAGACCCGCTACCCAAAAGCCCTTCTCCTTTGACTCTTCCAGAAATCTTGAAATATTAACCACCTGTAGCAGTGGAAGATGTTCTAAAGCTCCAGCCGAAGCCTTGATGGCAGCAGGAGTCGGCCCTGCGGAGCGATCCTTTGGAATCACAAGACCACTGGCCCCAAGACAAAGAGCCGTTCTAGCAATGGCTCCGAGATTGCCCGGATCCTCCACACCGTCCGCCACCACCACCAGTGGGGGATGGATGGTATCCGAAAAGCTGGCCATATCCCTGAACACAAAAGGAGAAGCCTTAAGCACAACACCCTGATGCACGCCACCGGGAACCATGGCTGTAAGCTGTGCCGGTGTGCAGCCCGTGGGGCTCAGGCCACAAAGCGCAGCAAGGCTTATGATTTCACTGAATCTTGTATTTTCAGGATCCGAAAGATACAGGGTATGAAAGGAGCGCCTGTTGGCCCTTAGGGCCTCTGTCACGGGATGAATGCCAAAAAGATCTTCATGGGTTGCTTTTTTGACTGGATTCTGGCCCCGTTTGCCTGCTTTACTGGTATTTATTTTATTATTCACTTATAATCCGTTTGTTCCGGGTCTTCACCCTTCATGCAGGCTTCCACAATAAAAATCAGGGCTTTTTTTGCCCTTTCGAGATCATCATTCACAATGCGGTAACGATAATCACCTCTGCAGGCCATTTCTCTGGTAGCATCAGCCATACGCCGTTCCATGGCCTCGGGCTTATCGGTCCCCCGGCTTACAAGCCTCTCCCTGAGGGCATCCATGGAAGGCGGCAGGATGAATATGGTCACGGTTTCAGGAAAACGCTCTACGATCTGCCGCATTCCCTGCACATCTATTTCCAGAAGAAGATCCCGGCCCGAAGCCAGTATCTCTTCCATGGTAAAGGCAGATGTACCGTAATAATTTCCGTAAACCTCAGCCCATTCCACCCAGCGGTTCTCTTCTATGCCTTTCCTGAACTCATCCACGGAAATGAAATGATAATCCTTACCTTCCACTTCTCCGGCCCTGGGAGCACGGGTGGTGTAGGATACGGAATAGCAGAGTTCTGGAAAACGATTTTTCAAGGCTTCACAGAGGGTGGTTTTGCCGGTTCCTGAAGGCGCAGAAATCTCAAAAAGCCGTCCCCTTCTGCCGGTTTCACCGGATTTTTTTTCTTCAGTTTGCATCATCCTCATTCTCTTTCAGCGCAGAATAGCGCTGGGAGATGGTTTCCGACTGAATGGCGGAAAGCACCACATGGTTGGAGTCCATAATTATAATGGACCGGGTTCTTCTGCCATGGGTGGCATCCACCAGCTTTTTGTCTTCCCTGGCTTCGTCCTTCAATCGTTTCATGGGTGCAGAATTGGGAGAAACAATGGCCACAACCCGGTCCGCCACCACACTGCTGCCAAAACCAATACTCAGAAGGCTTTGTTCCGACTTATGCCTGCCGACCTTTGGGGAATTTGCCATGACCTGCCTTTCCTCAAGAACTATTCTATATTTTGTACCTGCTCCCGAAGTTTCTCCAGCTCCGCCTTCACAGCCACAACCCTGTGTGCCACACGGCTGTCTCCTGCCTTGGAACCCATGGTATTGAATTCTCTGTTGAATTCCTGCAGCAGAAAATTCAGTTTGCGGCCACCCGGCTCAGGACTATCCATGATTTCCCGGAAATGGGCAATATGGCTTCTGGCACGCACGACTTCTTCGGAAATATCACTGCGATCTGCTAATATGGCAACTTCCTGAAGCAAACGACCGGAATCAACTTCAAGCCCCGCATCCTGCAGCAGCAGGCTTACCCTTTCCATCAGACGGTTACGGTACAAGGGCACCAGATCTTCGGAAGCCTTTTCAATGGCATTCACTTCTTCCTCAATCCAGTCCAGCCGACGCCGGAAATCTTCTGCCAGATAACGACCTTCCGTAGAACGCATGGTATCAATGGAAACCAGTGCTTCTTTTACAGCAGCTTCCACCACGGGGAAAATACTTTCCAGATCCGTTGTTTTTTCAGCAGCCTTCAGAATACCTGAACCGGACTGCATTAAAAGATCCAGTGTTACTTCTCCGGGAATATTCAGGGTACGCCCCAGGCTTTCAAGGGCGGTTTTGCAGGATGCGGCCCTTGCCATATCAACTTCAAAGGCATCCATATCCTGCTGCAGGTTTGTTATCTGAAGTCTCAGCTCCACACGACCCCTTGCAAGGGATGTGGCAAGGATGCTTTTGATGCGTTCTTCCAGACCGTTCATACCGGAAGGAACCCGCACAAGGGGATCCAGATGCCTGCTGTTGTATGTACGGATTTCCACATCCGCCGTCACTTCCCCTTCGCTGCGGGAAGCTCTGGCATAGGCTGTCATGCTTTTAATCATTCAGGCCCCGCTTTCAGTAGCAAGGCTGCGGGCAGCATCGGGAAGCATCACGGGAATACCGTCACGGATTTCATAGGCTACGGCACAGGCCCCACACACAAGCTCCTGAGCCTGTTCATTTTCCAGCACTTCACCCCGGCAACGGGGACAGGCCAGCACTTCCAGCAATTCAGGGTTCAATCCCATTTTTTTCACCTTTCAGATAAAACACATATTCTTCAGTACAGCCCACCATTCACACCAATCACCTGACCCGTTATATAGGAAGCCTCCGGAGATGCAAGAAATGTCACCAGAGAAGCCACTTCCTCTACCCTGCCGGGACGGCCTGCGGGAATTTCCTTTGCAAGGGCTTCCATATCCAGATCTTCGGTCATATCCGTAGAAATGAAACCCGGAGCCACCACATTCACCGTGATATTCCGGCTGGCAAGCTCCCGGGCGAGGGCCTTGCTGGCTCCCATCAGTCCGGCCTTGGAAGCCGAATAATTCACCTGACCTGCAACTCCGGCCTGACCTGAAGTTGAGCCTATGGAAATTATCCGGCCATAACGCTGGCGAAGCATCTGCCTTGAAACGGGGCGTGTAAGATAAAAAAAGCTGTCCAGATTGGTACGCATCACCTCTTCCCAGGCCTCGTTTTTCATGCGCACCATCAGACCGTCCTTACGCATACCCGCATTGTTAACCAGCACATCCAGACGTCCCTTTTCCTTGATCAGGGCATCCATGGTATTCTCACAGGCAGCAGAATCTGTGACATCAAGCTGCACCAGCTCACCGTCTCCCCCCTGACTGCGTATGTCTTCAAGGGCCTCTTCTGCACCGGTGCGGCTTGATCTGTAAGCAAGACAGACAAAAAAACCCTTTTCCCCCAGCATCCGGGCAACGGCCTTCCCTATACCCTTTCCTGCACCTGTAACCAAAGCAACTGCTTTATCTTTTTCCATATCACGCCTCCTCCTGCGTTAAAAAACCCTTTTACCCCAAAGACCCGAAACCCGCAAGGCACTCTCATCCTGCTTTTTTTAAAAGAGATTGATATCCGGCTTTTTCCAAGGGCCTTATAAAAAATCCTCCGTGCTGCCGTAAAGGGCAAAGACACGGAGGAAAGGATTGTGAAAAAAGAAAAAAATGGACCCCGGCACCATTGGTTCAATGGAAATATTCACTGCCTGTCTTCCACCTTCCACTCCCCAATCTCGCCCGTATCAGAGTTAAAAGCCACGCCAACAAGGGTAAGGGCCTTGGAAGTTCTCAGATATTTTTGGAAATATTCCCTGTCTTTTATCTGCTTCATGGCGGCTTCGGCATCCATGTTCAGCTTGAACTCAAAAATGTAGATGCGGTCTTTGGTTTCCACCACTGCATCCATGCGGCCCTTGTTGCTGTTTTCCTCCACACGGATGCGATAGCCAAGTAAGGTGAAAAGAATGTAAAAAATGGTCTGATAATATTTTTCATGTTTCAGCCGGATGCTGTAATCCACCTGCGCATAGAAGACATTCAGGATCTCAAAAACCTCTTCAAGGTCATGGGCCTTCAATGCCTGAATCAGTTGATCCAGAAGGCTCGGCACCTGGGCTTCCGGTACGGGCGTGAAATACCCGGAGAGTTTTTTGACAAAGGCAAAACGCACCTCATCATTGGGATAGCCAAGGGTAAAAAGCTCACTTTCCGGATCATAATCCAGAATGGTGAGGTACCCGGTCTGAAACAGAAGAGGCTCCACCTTCAGACATTCTATTTCATAGCTTGAAAAGGAATCGGCCATGAGCCTCATACCGTCCAGATCCTTCACACCAGGGGCAGGCTTTTTTGCGCCTTCTGTCTTTTCTTCTTCTTCTTTGAGAAGTTTCAAAAGAAAGGTGGGAGTTCCGGTCTCAAACCAATGATGCCTGAAATTACCCTGATCCATGGCCTTGATAAAGGAAACTGGATTATAGACGGACACGGGCTTTTCACTGAAACGCAGGCCGTTATAGGTTTTTCTCAGTTTTTCCAGATAATCTTTTCTGCCCATGCCGTTTTTTACGGCATTTTCATCAATCCATTCTGCAAAATACCCTTCGCACTCTTCCTGGGTAAAACCGCAGAGGGTAGCATACTCCGGCATCATGGTGATGTCATCGAGGTGGTTCAGATCCGAAAAAATAGAGACATGGGTGAACTTGCTCACGCCAGTGATGAAGGAAAATCGGATGTGATCCTCCATAGCCTTGATCATGCCGTAAAACTGTTTCAGGAGGGTACGAATCTTCAGCACTTCAGCCTTATCCAGAATATTGTCGAGGATGGGCTTGTCGTACTCGTCAATGAGGATAACCACTTTATCAGAGCCAGCACTTAAAATCTGAATGAGTTCCCTGAATTTTGCAGCAGGGCGTTCAGCCCTGAGACGGAGTCCTTCTTTTTCTGCCAGCCAGTCCAGCTCCATGGCCAGATTTTCCTCAAACTCCGCACAGGAAGAAGCACTCACCTTGTTCATGACCAGCCGGATAACGGGATAGACTTTCCAGTCATAGGGCTGATCAAAAATGTACAGTCCTTTGAACAGCTCCTTTTTCCCCAGGAACACGGATTCCAGCGTGGAGAGGGTCAGGGATTTGCCGAATCTTCTCGGCCGGGACAGAAAAAACTGACCATCCATCTTGCTGACCATGCGGAAAATATCAGCTGTCTTATCAACATACATCCCGTTTTCTTTAATAATTGTATGAAAAGTATAAACGGAAGTACTGAGTTTTTTACGCATAAGGTTATTTCCATTTTTTTCAGGATTATTTATCTGGAGTCGCCACAAAACTCCCGGCTTCGGCCATGGTTAGGCTAAGGCAAAAGCCCGTCTCCCAGAGAATAAAGATACGAAAAAAATCCAGAACTCCCTGCCCCATGAAACCGAAACTACAAACCATCCACAACGGCTGCAATGGTTTCATAAATCAGGGCAAGTTCTTCCCTTGTCGTGCAATAGGGCGGCAGAATATAAATCACATTACCAAGGGGTCTCAGCAATACCCCCGCATCCAGAAAAGCTTTACGCAGCAAAGGCCCGGAAGCATCAAAATACCCACCACTGCCATCGGAAATCAGTTCCATGGCTGCAATGGTGCCCATGACCCGGAACCGGCTGATACGGGGATGATTTTTCACAGCTTCTCCCAGCTCCCGGTGCCAGTTTTCAAATTTTCGGAAAGGTTCTTCCTCCATTAGCTTCAGGGAGGCAAGACCGGCTGCACATGCCAGAGGATTGGCCGTATAGGAATGGCCATGCCAGAAGGTTCGTGAAGGATCGTCTCCCAGAAATGCGTCCTGAACCTTTTGGGTTGTCACCGTTGCTCCAAGCGGCAGAAATCCACCCGTAATTCCCTTGGAAAGGCATACTATATCCGGAAAAGTTTTTGCCTTCACACAGGCAAACCATTCACCCGTCCGGCCAAAACCTGTCATCACCTCATCATAGATTACAAGAAGCCCCGCTGCCTTCATGCGATTCTGAACACCCTGAAGAAACTCCGGCCTGCAAAACCGCATGCCCCCTGCGCCCTGAATCAAAGGCTCCATAATAAGCCCGGCAAAGGTATCCCCATGGTTTTCCAAGGCCTCATCCAGTGCCTTCAGAGCTGTGGCTTCTTTAAATTCCACATCTTCATCATCATCCCAGGTTGAAGGCCATGGAAGATAAGTAACATCAAACATCAGGGGCCTGAAGGGATCGGAAAATCCGCTGGATCTGTCGCCCACACTCATGGCACCCAGGGTATCCCCGTGATAAGCCCCTTCAAAGGCAAGAAAACGGGTGCGCCCTGTTTCTCCCTGATTCCACCAGTACTGCACCGCCATTTTCAAAGCCACCTCCACGGCGGTGGAGCCGTCATCGGAATAGAACATCTGGCAGAGGTATTCGGGCAGATGGGACAATACCCCTTGGGCCAGGGCTTCGGCAGGGCCATGGGTGAGTCCTGCTGGAATCACCTGCTCAAGGGTTAAAGCCTGATGATAAATGGCTTCGGCAATTTCCCTTTTTCCATGGCCGTGCAGATTCACCCACCAGCTGGAAATACCGTCAAGAAGCCTGCTGCCATCTTCAAGGACAAGCCAGCTTCCCTGACCTGAGGCCACACGCAAAGGATTTTTTGCAGCTTCAATGGGGGTGAAGGGCATCCAGAAGGCGGAAGCCCTGTCTTTTTGATCCGTTTTCATGTTTCCCGTACTCCTTTAAAATCCATGGCTTATACAAGCTTATACTCTGCACGGTCATTTTTGAAACAAAGTGATGAACATCGTGGTTGTTTATACTCCAAGCGGTCAACCGTGAAACATTAATGGGTTTTCTGTAGGGGCAACCCCCTGTGGTTGCCCAAAACCAGGGCAGGCACGGGGGCCTGCCCCTACAATATCGTTTCAAGATTGCCCCATGTATCAAGAATGACCATGCGGAGTATAGTACTTTCTGCCCTTTTTTTACCTTTCCCCATCCTCCCCCATCCCCCCTGCACACAGATCAAGGCCCGCAGCTGCAGCCTTTCCATATACAGACTGCATAAGGGGAAAAAAGGCCCGGCTGGATCGCCAGAAGGGTGGTCTGCCCAGTCTTCGGATAAAGGCCTCCGGCATGCTGGCATCTGCCACAGGCACAAGGCCCGTATATTGCCTGTCTTCACCCCAGAAGATCGGGGCCTCCGACTTCAGGGGCTGGGCTTCCGCCTTTTCCGACTCTGGGGCTTCCCCCCTCTCCGGAGATAATCCCAGCAGGCCAACAAAGGCTTCCCGTTCCATCCCTCGGAGTTGAAACAGAAGAAAGGGATTCTGATCTAGGGCCTCTGCCACAAGGTAATACACAGCAGCAATGTGCTTGCAGGGATCTGACCAGTCCGGGCAGGAGCAGTTTGTTTCAAGGTCTTTGTTTTTCTCGGGAAAAAAAGGTACAGAAACCCTTTGGGCGATGGCCTCCATTTCTTCGGGCATCTCTCCTGCAATGAGCCTGGCCGCCACAAGGGGGGCTTCCATCAGTGCATGGGCCACCTTCTTCCATTCAGTTTTTTGTAGGGTTCTCAGTTTGATACTGACCATATAGGGAGTGCGGGCTGATCCCTGCACCCTGGCCCGAATTTCACCGGGAAGAATCTCCAGACTGGAAACCTGCCCCTTACGGGCATAGCTCCTTCCCCTTGCCATGCGGGTACTGCCGCCAATGGCCTCCAGCACAGCGATCCAGCGCCTTCCCCACCATTTCGATGCCATGGCACCTTTCTGGGAACCCGCACGGATACCGTCTTTCACTTCCCTTGGCCTTGTGGCCGAAAAACCGGAATTCCAGTACCTGCTCATGTCACTCTCCTACGGCTTCTTTAGAAAGGGCCAACACCTTCTTCAGGGCACTGGCGGACAATTCCGTAACCCAACCCTCGCCACTACCTACAATGCTTTCCGAAAGGGCACTTTTCTTTTCAATCATGGCATCAATGCGCTCTTCCAGGGTTCCAGCGCAGAGGAATTTATGCACCTGCACATTCATTTTCTGACCGATGCGAAAGGCCCTGTCCGTGGCCTGGTTTTCCACGGCCGGGTTCCACCAGCGATCATAATGAAACACATGGCTGGCTTCGGTGAGATTCAAGCCCGTGCCTCCGGCCTTGAGGGAGAGAACAAAAATCTTCGGCCCGGATTTTCCAGCCTGAAATCGGCTGACCATGGTATCCCTGTCCTTTACCGGTGTCCCTCCATGGAGAAAAAGAACTTCCTGACCAAAACTCTGCTGCAGATGTTTTTTCAATATATAACCCATCTCTTTGAACTGGGAAAAAATGAGGGCCTTTTCCCCGGCTGCCAGTACCTCTTCCATCATTTCCGTCAACCGTTCCAGCTTGCCCGAACGGCCTTCCACCGCAGAGCCGTCCCCCAGAAAATGGGCCGGATGGTTGCAGATCTGCTTCAGTTTGGAAAGGGCTGCCAGCACCATGCCCTTGCGCTGGATACCTTCGCTGGATTCCAGGGCAGCCTCCATATCCTTCAGGGTGGCGCGGTAGAGGCTGGCCTGTTCCTTTGTGAGGGTGCAGAATACCTTCATTTCCTGTTTATCCGGCAGATCCGTAATGACCTTTTTATCCGTTTTGACCCTGCGCAGCACAAAGGGGCCGGTGATGCGTTTGAGCATCTGTGCAGCCCCTGCATCGCCCCGGATCTGGATGGGGGTGAAAAAATTCTTTTTAAAGGCCGCCTGGGAACCGAGAAGCCCCGGATTGAGAAAAGCCATCATGGCCCAGAGATCACCCACATGGTTTTCCACCGGTGTTCCCGTAAGGGCGATGCGGTAGTCTGCCTTGAGCATCCGGGCAGCTTTGGACTGTCCGGTCTGACCATTTTTAATGTTCTGGGCCTCATCGAGAATGGCACCGGCCCAGTGCATTTCGGAAAGAAAATCCCCATCCCGCTGCAAAAGCCCATAGCTTGAAATCACAAGACCTGCTTCCATGGCCTCTTTTCTGAAGGCATCTTCCTTTTTTCTATCGTTTCCATGGTGGGTCATCACCTTGAGATCCGGCGTGAAACGGGCCGCTTCCCTGCGCCAGTTGCCCACAAGGGAGGTGGGACAAACGAGAAGCACGGGCCTTTTCTCTCCTTCTTCACGGGCCTTGGCCACCAGGCTTAAGGTCTGCACGGTTTTCCCAAGCCCCATGTCATCGGCAAGGCAGGCCCCAAGGCCCCACTGTTTCAAAAAATACAGCCAGGAAAAGCCCTGCTGCTGGTAGGGCCGCAGGGTACCACAGAAACTTTCAGGCAGTGCCACAGGCTTAAGCCTGCCCCCATCCTTCAAACCCTTGAGCAGATCCTTCATCCAGCCTTCGGCCTTCACCTCTTCCACCTCAAGGGGAAGGTGTTCGGAGGCCACGCCAAGGGCCATGTGCATGATCTCCGAAGCCTTCATCTCCTGATTCATCTTTTTTTTCAAAAAGGCGAGGGTCTGACGGATTTTCTCCCCGTCCACCTCCATCCAGACCCCCTTCATACGTACAAGGGAGCCTTTGATGCCCGCAAGGGCTTCCAGCTCCTTTAAAGAAAGAAGACTGTCCCCGAGGGCCACCTCCCAGTCCACCTTCATCAGGGTTTCAAGCCCCAGACCGGCCGCAGCTTTCATGGAAGGACTTTTCACCAGAGCTTTCAGCCGGATACGGTTTTTATCGCTTTTCCCCAGCCACCAGCCGGGCAGAATCACCCCGAAACCCGTACTTTCCAGAACCGGAGCCTCTTGGGCAAGGAATCTCCAGGCACCCTCATTGTCCAGGGTATGTCCTTTGGGTTTTTTACCGGAAAGACTTTCCTTTGCAGCACCGCAGATGGTGCTGGCATGGGCTATGGCGGAAAGCAGATATTCTCCCACATCCCCCGCCACCGCATGGAAGGCTTTGGTCTTTACACTTTGCTTTTTCCAGAACACCTCCAGAGGCAGCATGAGGCTCGGATCTTCATAGGGCTGAAGGAGATAACGCACCTGCCAGGTCTCTTCATCCCCGGATTCCGGCTCCTCCAGACGAAAACAGAGCCTTGCCCGTGCTGAGGCGCTGACCTCCAAGGGCCTTCGCCATTCCAGAAGCTGGGTTTCAAGCCCTTCCAAAGCGGATGTCTCCTTCCACACAAACCTTGCATCCCCGGAACCGAGGGCGGCCAGCCAGGCATCATGGATGCTGGATGCACTGCGACTTTCGATTCTTGTACCCATGCTTTCCCGCACCAGAGCATCCAGGGCAAAGGCTGTGAAGGCATAGAGAATCTCCCTGCGGTTGATGGCAGGGGCTTCAAGGATGTTCTCCGGCCCAAGGCAGCGGCAGGATTCGGGCATGGCGGCTTCAAGACGGGCCAGGGTATCGTAATCCTCCCCATGGGGCAGAGGCTGCCAGCGGGCATAAAAGTCGCCTCGCTCCCCCCGCTGCACAGCAGGCAGGTAGGCTCCTTTTACGGCAAGGGAAGCCACAAAGCGCAGCATCTGGGCCCACCACAGAAGATCCGATCCCGCAAAAACCCCCTTTTCCAGAAGGGGTCCATCCATGCAGCGACCCAAAAGCGTCCGGCATCCCTGCCAGTCCAGGACAAGGGTTGAGGTCAGCCAGGGGTGAAGGCTTAAGGGTTCCCCATTGCCTTCCGGCAATTGGGCAATGAGGGGGCTTGAAGGCAGAGGGCAGCCCTTCAGGGTAGGCAGAAAAAGGGATGCTGTCCGAAAATCTTTTTTCAAAGCCCGGATTTCCGGGAAGGTCTTCTTTAAAACACTTCCCAGAACAAGATTGCTGGGATCATAGGGAAAGATTTTGGCCTTGGGCTGAAGGGGCTTACGGCCCCGGGGGCTTTTCGGAACAAAGGGAGATTCCGGCTGGGTTTCAGCCCAGAGGTGAAGCCTGCCGTCCAGCCATGAGGCGTGAAGAAAAATCATAAGGAAAAAATCCCCTTTTATTGCTATGGATTGCAATTATATCTTGCAAATTATACCGCAAAATCAAATCATTAAACACCAAAAACAAACAGAACCAGAAATAATAAAACCACCAGCCACATAAAAATTTGCCGCAGCATCATGCTTCCTTCTTTCTAAAAAAAAGGGGGAGGGATACCCCCCTTTCTGCATGGCCTCATCCAAGCTTAAGATGAGGCCCGATATGGCCCACATAAATTGTCTTTGTGGTACTCTCCTGAAAAAAATGAATGCGAAACCCCTGGGACAGTTTGATGTGATTCTGAAAAAATTCCTTGCGGCCTTCCGGCAACCAGAATTCCCTCTCCTTCCTCAAGTCCTGCCGCTTCATCACAGTTTCCGATTCCCCGCTCATTCTGTGATTTAGCCCGGCCTTTCTCAGACTCTCCGCAGAACACTCCCTGTGCATGTTTTCCTGCCACTGCTCACAAAAGGTATTCAGGGCCGTGAGGGTTTCCTTCACCTGCTGAAGAAGGGTAGGACTTTGGGACCAGGAACGCAGCTGGTTGATGGCGTTCCCGCAAAAAACAAGGTGAGGAAAAAACTCTTTCCGTTTTTCATAAAGCCTCCTGCCCGAATCCATGCCCTGATTTCTTTTTTCAAGCAGGGCCTGAATTTCTTTTTCCAGAATCTCCAGTGAACAGAAATTCACCACGTCCTTTTGAACCACAAAAAGTCCTTCGTCCGCTCCCATGCTTGTCACCTCAAGCGTCAGCGGTGAAGTCTTCCATGGATGACGGGTGGGAAAACCTGTAAGCGGGACCTCTTTCCAGGCGGCTGCCCGAAGGGCGGAATAAGAAGCCTCTCCCTGAAAACGAACCTCAAAAAAATCCAGACCCAGATCAAAATCTTCCTGCCTGAAAAGGGGCTGACTTGTGGCAAGACTTCTGAAAGCCCGAATCAGATCCCTGTTTTTCTCAAGGTTTTTTTCATACCAGTCCTGCCAGTAATATCCCTTTGCCAGACAGAGACGAAACCATGAAGCATCCACACTCTCATCCACAAGAATTGTCCTGATACCCACATTCTGCAAGCGTATGCAGATTTTCAGAAACTCCGGAATACAATCGTCCGCATCTTCGATGGCATCAAAGGGAAGGCAGTGATGGTTAAAAACAAGGCAGGAAATCATAACAGCTTCTCCAGCTGCCTGTCGCTCTCATCAAAAAAACCTCTGGGCCAGAAACTGATCCTGCCTTCGGAATCCACCTCAGGGCTGCTTACAAAAACCTCATGGCCTGAGGCCCTGTCCCGTTCAAGGTAAAAAAGCCTTACCTCTTCATGGGAAATAACCCTCTCCCGCACAGCCACACGGACACCATTGAGAAAATGATCCGAATGGGACTCAATGAAAAGCTGCACCCCGCCCATGGCAGCAATGGAACAAAGCCGCCCCAGAACAGATTGGGCACCGGGATGAAGGTGGGCTTCGGGGTTTTCCATGATCAGCATATCCCCCGGCCTTGACCTCAGGAGGGCCACAAGAACGGGAAGCACAAAGGTGAGCCCGAACCCCACATTCTGCGGCTTGAAGTCCGCTGTAATATCTCCCCCCTGTTCAAAGGCATAATTCAGGGAAACCGTATTCATGGACTGATGTAGCTGGGCATGGATGCGTATTCCGGGGGAAATCTCAGACATCCACTTATCAAGGTTGTCGAGGAGGGAAAAGGAAGGCGCAGCCGGGTGCTGCATGGACTTCAATGCTATGGGCATCAACCCGTACTCAGCAATATAATGGGCCGTGTATTCCCCATGGTTGCCAAGGGAATTGAGATCCTTGATATGGTAATCCGATGCCTCATAAGCAGCCTTCGGGCTGATGCGGTCTGCGGAAAGATACTGAAAATTTTTTGTAAAAAGGCTGAAGCTTCTGTCCACGGGCAAATGAACTTTTGCTCCTGAAGGCTGGAGGTCGGAGCGGGCGGCATAGTTAAAATTGAAGTTAACGGGTGGGGTATTCTGCCAGACCAGTGTGAAATCAATGGTTTCCTCTTCGGCATTTTCGGAAAGGATGTCTTGACCCGTTCCCAGAGACACATAGTCCCCTTTCAGCAAAAGCCCCTTATCCGGCAGGGTATTTTTTTCCATGGACTGACGAAGCAAAAGCAGTACCTGAATCAGAGAAGATTTACCCATGCCGTTCAGACCGCTAAAAATATTAAGGGATACAAGGGGAAAAGAAATATCCTTTAAAGATTTGAATCTCTGAATACGCATGAACTCAAGCACAAAGCACCTCCTTAATCATAGCTGCAACCCGTTGATTTCGGATATGGAAATGTTCCTTTTTCTGGGTTGAATAGGAAATGGATCGAAAATAATCATGATCATTTGTCATGCATTCAAGGTGTTTCTGTATAAGCATTTCTTTTCTGCTCTGTAGCATCCCCATTGCCTCATCTGATAGTCTTACAAGGGCCGTTGTCCATACCTCAAAAAGGGTAGCATTCTTTCGCCGCCTGCCCGTTTTCTGGCTCAGGGTTCTTTTTTCAAAAGCTTCTCCACCAAAGATATCCCAGCACCGTTTTATGGCGCAGTGGAAATCCCGCTCCAAAGAAAAAAGCTCTTCCGAAGAGGCCTTAGAGAGCTTGTCCATCATCTCATCCAGAAAGGTAGCAATGTTCTTTCTGCTTTCTCCGTAATCCATTGTGTGGAAAGCCAGAAATCGCAAGACCAGCTCCTGATCTACCATCCTCCGGCTCTGATCTCCCACAAGTCTTTTCAGGCAGTCTTCCTGCGCCAGCTTTTCAAGGTAGCCCCGGATAGGCGGTGCTGCCATGGCATTACGGATTTCCTGATCCGTCAGCACAAGACCGCCGGTGTTGATTCTTCTGAAAAGCGAATATTTCACAGCATCCGGTGTTCCTGGCTGGATCAGAAAAAGGGTGACAGGACACTCGTTCATGCGCCGCTGATGGGTTCGCGGCAAGTCATCCCATGTCAGCTCCTCAAACTCCTTGAGGTATTCAAGCCCCCGCAGCTTCAGCTTTTTTTCCACAACAAACCTGCGGATGGAAGAAAGTCGTTGCAAGCCATCCACAATCAGCCATTTTTCCTCGTTGGAAGCATCAAAATAAAAGGCAGGAAGGGGAAACCGGATCAGAATGGATTCAATGAGGCGGGACATTTTCTGGGTATCCCAAAGATCGGCATGACGCTGAAAATCCGTGTTCATGTCAATCTCACCATGCTTAAGTCGTTCAATGATATTATGGAGTGTATCCGGTTTGGAAATAATGCTGATCTCCGCAGGATTGAAAGGCTCCTGCATCACAGAATCCAGATTTTTCTCATCATCGGGATTTTCAGGAGTCTCATCATTATTTTCAACTTCAATTTTTTCTTCACAATCCATAAGTATCATCTCAGGCACAGGCTCCTTTCTGATATAAAGCCATTTCCGGGTTTGAATTCGCCCCGAAACTCTTTCCTTACCCCGGCACTCAGATCAAGATTCAGCATATTTAACAGATCAGGTTTGAGACCTGCGTACCGGGCAGACTCCAACTCTCTTTCTGTCGGAGAAGGAAGAAAAACAGGATTCAAAGAGAGCTTTCAGATCCTGTCTTTGTATGTCATCACAAAAAGGTACATGGGCAATCAGGGGAACACCCGTCATACGTGTAAGATCTTCAAGATTATCCATGTGGAGAGGCCCATTGGCCACAATTCCCGCAATGGGGATACCACGATTTTTAAGGGCTTCAACGGATAAAAAAGTATGGTTCAGGGTGCCAAGACCCGTGCGGCATACAAGGAGAACGGGAAGATCCAGATGCCGAATCAGGTCCGTCATATATAAATTGTCTGCCAGAGGAACCAGCAGCCCCCCTGCCCCCTCCACCACCAGATAACGATCTCCGGAATCCGGCAACATAAAATCCGAAAGCCGGATCACACATCCTTCCTTTTCGGCAGCCCTGTGCGGTGAAACAGGCTCTTTAAAACAAAAACTCTCCGGGAAAAAATGGCCATCATCCAGACCCGTAAGGCGCTGTACCGTATCCCGGTCCCGGTCCGGGGGGAATCCCGTCTGCACAGGCTTCCAGTACATGGCAGAAAGCCCTGCCACACAGAGGGCGGAAACAAAGGTTTTGCCGATGTCCGTATCCGTTCCGCTTACAAAAAAACGTCGGGGAAGGTTTGCCATTCAATATATCCTTTGCTTTCTTCAGACTGCTCTTCGGATTGGTTGTTCCCGGAAAAAGTCCCCTCACCCCGGCCCCCGGCTTCGAGAGCCTCAGCCACCGCCAGAGGGAGAGGGAGATCTGTTGAACCCTCACCCCGGCCCCCGGCTTCGAGAGCCTCAGCCACCGCTAGAGGGAGAGGGAGATCTGTTGAACCCTCACCCCGGCCTCTGGCTTCGAGAGCCTCAGCCACCGCCACAGGGAAAGGGCGATCCGCTGACTCCTCACCCAAGCCCCTGGCTTCGGGAGTTTCAGCCAGCGGGAAAGGTGGATAAAGGATAGACTTATTTCTGGTAGCAAGCTCATCTTCCGGCTTCACCGCAAAAACAAAATGCACCCTGTAACTGACCTCCACCGGCCTGCCCCCACACGCTCTGGTCCAGGATTTCATAATACGGGAAAGGAGCATGGGGTCTCTTTGTTCTTTCAAAAGGGATGTCCCTGCACCAATGGCCCCCAGTGAACGGAAAAAATGTTTCGGCGAAGGATAGGATTCCACCATGCGGCCACTAAATATTTTCACATGACATCCGGCCCTTTGAAGGATCTGCGCAACGGTAGCTCCATCCGGCAGGGGATTGGCGGAAAAGGGCAGATTTTCTTTATCACAGATATTTTTCCACTCCGCAAAGGAGCCATCCCCCTGAAAGGAAAGGGCCAGAAGACCACCGGGCAGAAGGGCTTCCACAAGAGCTTCAAGGCTTGACGCAAGGTTTGTGAACCACTGTATGGTAAAGCCTGAAACCACAAGCCCGAAAGAGCTTTTTTTCTGCAAAACTTCTCCGTCCATCACCGAAAAATCCATGGATGCCTCAGGAAAATCCCTTCTGAGATCCGCCCCACAAAGCTCTACCATGGCAGGAGCAATATCCGTTATCAGATGATGCCTTTCCCCTGAAAGGGTCAGCAGGCCCCTTGTGACAAAACCCGTTCCGCATCCGATTTCAAGGACAGGAGCCTCGGGCATATTTCCTGAAAAATCTTTAAGATAATCCAGAAAAATCTCCGATGCCCTGCGCTGCACCCTTGCATGTTCATTATAGGTGTGAGCTTTGGCAGAAAAGGCAGCAGCCACTTTTTCCTTCATGACCGATACTCCCAGATAGCACAAGCTAACAGCTCCGCCAGAATTCCAGCATGGGTCAGGGGAATACCATGATCCCCGTCATCAACAATATGAAGGCGGGCATGGGGAAGTGCTGCCTGCAGCTCCTCTGCCCTGCTTACATCAACCACCTTATCCTTTCTGCCATGGATAATATGAATCACAGGGATTTTCATGAAAAGATCCAGATCCAGACGGGAATGCGCCAGATTTTGCAGGTCTTCAGCCATAAGTGCCGTATTGACAGACCCAGAACGAATATTTTCCTTCTGCCCGCAGAGACTGCGGAAAAGGGCCACAAGGGCTTCGGGATTTTCTTTAAGTTTTTTCTGCATCAGATAAAGAATCCGTTCCGATCTGCGCCGTCTGCTTCGCTCTTCGGGCAAAAAACTGTTAAAGCCAGAAACAATAATAATGAAATCGGCCTGCTTCAGCCAGATCTCAGGCACAAGGTGCAGGCCGAAAGAATGGGTGATAATGCCCTTTACACCTGCATGCTGGGGCAGAGAAGGCAGATGCTGGCTGCCAAAATACCCTCGGTCCAGAAGACAGAGGGCTTCCGGTTTTTCTATAAAAGCCCGAAGGGGAGCCCAGAAATCAGGACTTTGGGCCCAGCCGTGTACGCAGAGAATGGAATGGGGAAAAAAAGACATCATAAATATCCGTCATTTTATGTCTGTATATGCACAAAAGTAGAAAACGCCCTGATCAACCCTTCCACATCTTCTTTACTGTGCAGGGCGCAGAGGGAGATACGGATACGGCTTTCCCCTTCCGGCACCGTGGGCGGACGGATGGCAACGCCTAAAAAACCCTCTTTTTCCAGATGGGCCGAAAGGGCCAGAGCTTTTTTCGTATCCCCCACCATTACAGGCACAATCTGGGTGCATGAGGCTCCGGTATAAAAATCAAGATATTGTAATCCATGACGAAGCTGATCACCAAGGGCTGCAAGGTGCTTTCTTTCCGCATCCATTTCCGCCATGCGGTCCAGACTGGCATCCACCATACCCATAACCGATGGGGGGAGTGCCGTGGAAAAGACAAAACCGCCCATTTCATTGACAAGATAATCTTTAAGAAGGGCCGGGCCTGCCACATAGGCTCCGAACACCCCTGCACCCTTGCCAAAAGTTCCCACCACGGCGTGGGCCATACCGGGTTTCACAAGTCCCATGCCCTGATCACCGAAAACCCCTGTGGCATGGGCCTCATCCACCAGTAAAAGAGCTTTATGGATTTCAGCAAGACGAGTCAGCCCCTCCAGATCCGGCACATCACCGTCCATGGAAAAAACCGATTCAGTGACAATGCACTTTCTTGTTTCTTCTGGCGCATCGCAAAGGAGTTTTTCAAGGTGGCTGAGGTCATTGTGTCGAAAACGGATAATCTTACCGCCGGAAAGCCTTGCGCCCTGTATCAAGCTGTTATGGTTGAGACGATCGGAGAAAATAAGGGTTTTTCTGTCACAGAGGGCAGCCAGCAGACTGAGGTTGGCCTGATAACCCGATGCCATTATAAGAGCCGACTCAAAGCCCTTCATCCCTGCTATTTTTTTTTCCACTGCCTCCGTGCAGGAAAGGTTTCCGCAAACCAGTCGGGATGCCGTGGCACCGGCTCCAAAATGCCTTGCAAACTCTTCTCCCCGCTTCAAAATATGGGGATCTCTGGAAAGCCCCAGATAATCGTTGCCGGAAAAATTCACAAGAACCCTGTCCCCCATACGCACCCTGCCCCCATCCATAAGCTCCATAGGTCGAAGGCTGCGCAGGGTTCCGGCCTCCCTTCTTTTTTCAAGGACCTTTTCCATGAAAGAAAAGACTTCAGGCAGAGGCGGCATCTCCATTGTTTCCCCTTTTCCTGTACCCGTTTTTCCCGTTCTTTCCCCTGTCCTCCAGCTTTGCAGGGGCACAGGAGATGACAACACCCTCAGCACCAAGAATATCCTGCAACTCAGCCATAAGTTCCGCTCCGGCACTGACTTTGAGAAGATCCGGAAATTCAATGTGGGTTTCAGTTTTATCAGGAATTCTGACATGGAGCTGTACAGCACAATTGCCGGGATAACGACGCAGGGCTTCCTGCACCCTCACAAGGTCTTCTCTCCTATGGGTATCCGTGCTGACTTTTAGATGCAGCATACCGGTCCAGACCTCTCCGGCCTTATCCAGATGTACAATCTTTTCAGCCTTGATTTTGGCAGCAGATCCTTCCACCTGAGCCTCACCTTCCACAATCACGGGCGTATCGATTTCCAGAAGATCCGTAAGCAGGGCAAAAAGAACCGGGAAAACAACCACCTCCACCAGCGTACCATTTATGTCTTCTACATTCATGAAGGCCATTTTATCACCTTTTTTGGTAATAATTACCTTCATGTCATGGATACTGCCGCCAAGGCGCACGGCGGATCCATTGGCGACTTCCTTTAAGCCTTCGGCATCCGTTGTGGCATAGCGGGCTATGGCTTCTTCATATTTTTTTAAAGGGTGGCCGGAAAGATACAGCCCCAGATGCTCCTTTTCCAGAAAGAGAAGATCCCTGTCCTCCCACTCTGGAATATCGGGAAATACAGGCCTTAGTCCTTCGGCAACGGGATCTTCGATCATGTCAAAAAGCCCCATCTGCGGATCATTTTTTTCCTTCTGCGTCCTTGCTCCGTGGTCCACGGCCTCATCCAGCACCGCCATCATGCGGCTGCGCTCCACGCCCGTACCGTCAAAGGCACCACACTTGATCAGTGCTTCCAGTACCCGCTTGTTAACCTTTCTCAGGTCAATGCGTTCACAGAAATCAAAGATATCCCCAAAGGGTCCGTTGGCTTCCCTTTCCGCAAGGATGGCAGCGACAGGACCTTCTCCCACATTTTTAACGGCCACAAGACCAAAACGGATGGCATCATCCACCACCGTAAAGGCAAGACCCGACTCATTCACATCCGGTGGCAAGACCTCTATATTGTGACTGCGGCATTCTTCAATGAACTTCACCACTCCGTCCAGTGAGTTCATTTCAGAAGTAAGAAGGGCTGCCATAAAGGCAAGGGGATAATGGGCCTTCAGATAGGCCGTCTGGTAAGCAATCAGAGCATAGGCTGCGGAATGGGATTTATTAAAACCATAGCCCCCGAATTTTTCCATAAGATCAAAAATGTACCCGGCTTTTTCAAGATCAATATTACTTTCAGCGGCCCCTTTCATGAAACGTTCCCGCTGGGCCACCATCATTTCAGCAATCTTTTTACCCATGGCCTTACGCAGACCATCGGCTTCGGCCATGGAGTAATTGGCGAGCACACCTGCAATTTTCATGACCTGTTCCTGATAAAGAATAACCCCGTAGGTATCCTTCAGGATGGGTTCCAGCTGGGGAAGCGCATAGGAAACTTCCGCCCTGCCATGCTTTCGCTCCACAAAGTCATCCACCATGCCACTTTCCAGAGGACCGGGACGGTAAAGGGCCACAAGGGCTGTAATGTCACCGAAGGTGGAAGGTCTGAGGCGTACCAGAAGATCCTTCATGCCGGAGCTTTCCAGCTGAAAAACACCTGTGGTATCCCCTCGGGAAAGAAGCTCATAGCTTTCCCGGTCATCTAAGGGAATGGTATCGAGATCCGGCACCTCAAGCCCCTGAAGGGCAATGAGATTAAGGGCTTCTTTGATGACCGTGAGGTTACGAAGTCCCAGAAAGTCAAACTTCACCAACCCTATTTTTTCCACATAATGCATATCGAACTGGGTTACAACTTCGCCCTTTTTACCGCTGTAAAGGGGAAGATAATCATCCAGTCTGCGATCCCCGATGACCACACCCGCCGCATGGGTGGATGCATGACGGGGCAAACCCTCTAGCTTTTTGGCAATATCCAGCAACTCCTTGATGTCGGAGCGTTCCGCAGCCCTTTTCAGAATTTCCGGCTCCTGCTGCAAAGCCTTTTCAAGGCTGATATTCAGAACCTCCGGAACAAGCTTGGCTATTTCATCCACATCTTTCAGGGGGATGCCAAGGGCGCGGCCCACATCCCGCAGCACAGCACGAGTTTTCATTTTTCCGTAGGTGATGATCTGGGCCACATAGTCCCCACCCCCGTATTTTTTTACAACATACTCGTAAACCTTTTCCCTGCCGTTAATGCAGAAATCCACGTCTATATCCGGCATGGAAATACGGCTGGGATTGAGAAATCTCTCAAAAATCAGTCCATGCTCAATGGGATCAAGATCCGTAATCCCCATGGCATAGGCCACCATGGAACCTGCTGCAGAACCCCTGCCGGGACCTACGGGAATGCCATTTTCCTTGGAATAGCGGATAAAATCCGCAACGATGAGAAAGTAACCGGGAAAGCCCATGGTATTGATGGTCTCAATCTCATAATTGAGGCGGTCAAGGTATAGTTTTTCATCCACATCCGGATTGTTTTTGCGGATCAGCACCATACGCTTTTCAAAACCTCTGCGGGCCGTGGCATCAAAAAGCTCTTCCGCAGTTCCCGTTTCTTCCGTAGGGAAATTAGGGAAATGATAGGTATTGAAATCAAAGCTCACATCACAACGGCTGGCAATTTCAACGGTATTGGCAAGGGCACCCTTGAAGTGGCCCAGCTCACGGGCCATGATCTCCCGGCTTTTAAAATAAAGGGCATCGGTGCCGAACTGGAACCGGTTGGGATCATGAATGGTCTTGCCAGTCTGTATGCACAAAAGCAGCTCATGGGCCCTTGTGTCTTCCGAATCCAGATAATGGCAGTCGTTGGTGGCCACAAGGGGCAGGGAAAGCCGTTCTGCCATATCCACAAGCAGGGTATTTGCCTCCCGCTGGGGCATGAGTCCGTTTTCCTGAATTTCGAGAAAAAAATTACCTTCTCCAAATATTTTTTCATAATAACGGGCTTTTTCTTCCGCAGCCGCTGTCTGGCCTTTGAGCAGAAGCTTGGGGATAGAACCCTGCAGGCAGGCTGAAAGGGCAATAATGCCTTCGCTATGGGCCGCCAGCAGCTCATCATCCACCCTTGGTTTATAATAAAAACCCTTCATCTGGGCTATGGTGGCAAGCTTGCAGAGATTTTTATAACCCTCATTGTTCCGGGCCAGCAGCACCAGATGGGAAAGGCCTTTGGCATCTTCGCTGCTTTTATCCGTAAGGGACCTCGGTGCCACATAGCACTCACAGCCAATGATGGGTTTAATTCCGGCTTTGAGGGCTTTTTCATAGAACTCCATTGCTCCAAACATGGTCCCGTGGTCCGTAATGGCCACGGAATGCATGCCATACTCCTTTGCACGGGCAAAGAGAGGATCAAGGCGAATGGCACCATCCAGAAGGCTGTACTGGCTGTGAAGGTGAAGATGAACAAAGTCCGGAACCGGGGTTTCCATGAAAAAAACCTTTCTTCTTTCAAGCATATAAAAAACAAACAGGTATTATAAAATCTGATTACGATCCTGACTCAGCCATGGTTTGCTGGTCCAGTTATTGCCAGCCCTTCATAGCACAGCGAGTCTCCGCTGTCACTTTCCTCTGACGCTCTAAAAAAAAGGACCCGCCGCATACCCTTGAAAGGTACAGCGACGGGTGCCTTTATTGTTTTTTTAAAAAAAAACTAATATTTATCAGTTAACACGATAATTAGGTGCTTCCTTGGTAATGATAACATCATGTACATGGCTTTCACGCAGACCCGCAGCTGACATACGTATAAACCTTGCCTTTTCCCTGAGTTCTTCAATATTATGGGAGCCAACATAGCCCATACCCGCTTTAAGACCACCCACCAGCTGATAAATATTTTCTGCAATGGTACCTCTGTAAGGAACCTTGCCCACAATACCTTCGGGGACCAGCTTATCGTCTTCTTCTTCATCGCCAAGGTAATAGCGATCCTTGCTGCCCTTTTTCATGGCTTCCATGGAACCCATACCCCTGTAAACCTTGTAGGTACGGCCCTGATAGAGAATGGTTTCTCCGGGACTTTCCTCGGTTCCTGCCAAAAGCCCACCTAACATTACACAATGGGCTCCGGCTCCAATGGCCTTGATGAGATCACCGGAAAACTTGATGCCACCATCGGCAATCAATGGAACTCCATGCTTATTTGCAGCAGCACAGCAGTTCATGATGGCAGAAAGCTGGGGAACGCCCACACCGGCAACAATGCGTGTGGTACAGATGGAGCCGGGACCTATGCCCACTTTCACCGCATCCACACCCGCTTCAATGAGGGCTTCAGCCCCGCTATCCGTTGCCACATTTCCTGCGATCAGCTGACACTTGGGAAAGGCTGCCTTGATGGTCCGGACTGCATCCATGACATTTTTTGAATGCCCATGGGATGTATCAATACAAAGAACATCCACACCGGCCTTAATCAGGGCTTCGGTACGCTCCATCATATCGGCACCCACACCCACAGCTGCCCCTACACGAAGTCTGCCCATGGCATCTTTGCAGGCATGGGGATATTTTTTTATTTTTTCAATATCCTTGATGGTAATCATACCCGTAAGACGACCATCCTTATCCACCACAAGGAGCTTTTCTATGCGGTGCTGATGCAGCTTTTCTTTGGATTCCTCAAGGGTGATGCCTTCATGAACAGTCACAAGCTTTTCAGAGGTCATTACCGAATTCACAGGGCGGGTCATATCTGTTTCAAAGCGAAGATCCCGGTTGGTCACAATCCCTGCAAGCTTATTGCCATCCACTACGGGAACACCGGAAATCCGGTAACGGCTCATAAGTTTCAGTACATCCCCTATCTGGGCACCCGATGAAATGGTAACTGGATCTACAATCATACCGCTTTCGGATTTTTTAACCTGATCCACTTCCCGAACCTGCTCCTCAATGGTCAGGTTTCTGTGGATAATACCCAGGCCCCCTGTCCGGGCCATGCTGATAGCGGTAAGGGATTCTGTCACCGTATCCATGGCTGCGGAAATAATTGGGACATTCAGGGAAATTTCCCGGGTCAGCCGAGTGGACACATCACATTCACTGGGTACCACGTCGGAATAATTAGGTAAAAGAAGTACATCATCAAAGGAAAAAGCTTCTTCGGGTAGCGCAATTATCATGGGTTCCTCCGGAGTCGGTGTGTCAAAACGCTTGTGGCGCAGGGAACACGTCCGTGCACGGGTAATGTCGGACGTGATTTCGGATATAGGGGCGGCCGGTGGGTAGAACCCTAACCGGCCGTCAAAACAGAGAAACCGACCACATACTGCAGGGCCGGTCCAAAAGTGGGCGTATAACTAACAAACTCAGGGGCATTGTGCAAGGTGTAAAAAGTTTTCCTGATTGCAGAAAAGCTGTCTTGCATACAAAACCCATCAGTATTGTTCCTTTCTTCAGATACTGCATGTTCGCATGTGCATCATATTAAAGAAAAAAAAGATTATATAAAAGTATAAAGTTGTGTTGTATGATTTTATTATGTAGGTTTCATCCCATACTGGAATCGGGTATGAGATGAAATTCATCTTACAGGTCATATGTACTGTAAAAAAAACAGTTAAGGCCAATTCCTGAAATAAGGATACCTTTTGTCCTCCCTCTCCCTCCGGGTGTTGGCTGAGGCCCTCGAAGAGAGTGGCAGGATGAGGGTTCAATTGACGGGTATATTTAATCTCGGAAGTAGCCGAAGGAGAATTTTCCATGCTGATCACCATGCACCCGGAAACACCCCACACACGCCAGATTAATCAGGTTGTGGAATGCCTGAAAAATGGTGGGGTCATCATCTACCCCACGGATACCCATTATGGCATGGGATGTGACATCCAGAACAAAAAAGCCATTGAACGTATTTATCAGATCCGTCAGAAAGATAAAAAACAGCCTTTCAGTTTCATATGCCCCGACTTAACGGATATCAGTCGCTATGCCAAGGTACACAATGCGGCTTACCGTGTATTAAAACGCCTTCTGCCAGGACCCTATACCTTTATTCTGGAAGGAACAAAGGAAGTTCCGAAAATGATGCTTACAAAGAGAAAAACCGCAGGTATAAGGGTTCCGGACCATATCATTGCCCAGACCCTTGTGCGGGAGTTGGGTAATCCCATTATTTCCACTACCGCCGTAAGAACCGGAGAAGAAATGGAAACCGATGCAAGCCTGCTCCATGAAATATTCGGTTCCATGGTGGATATGGTCATTGACGGCGGACCCGTGCCAGGCATTCCATCAAGCATCATTGATCTTTCCGGAGAGATACCGGAAGTGCTGAGGGAAGGCCTCGGAGATGTCAGCGAATTTCTATAAGCCCTGTGGATTTGGTGTCCACATGTATCCTCCGCTGAACCCCATTCTTCTGTCCATGGCATTAACCAGAGACTGTGCACTTCCGTCAATAAGATTCATAAGCCATGAGCGTTCCCGTTCGGGATAAACGGCCACCCATTTACCCGGATCAATGCCCGCCCTTTCCGCTGCCCAGGAAAGGGCATCTTCAAAGTTACCCATCCGATCCACCAGACCCAGCTCCATGGCCTCTTCACCGGCATAAATCCTGCCATCCGCCAGTGCAGCAACAACATCTTCTTCCATTCCCCTGCCAGTGGCAACATCCCTGACAAATTGCCTGTGCATACGGTCTACCAGTGCCTGAAGGATATCCCTGTCTTCGGAACTGAGATCCTTAACCGGAGAAGCCATATCCTTATGCTCACCGCTTTTAATCACAACTGATTTCAGCCCGATCTTCTCCACAAGCTCACGAAAATTGGTATAGCCCAGGATCACTCCGATACTGCCCGTTACTGTTCCGGCATTAGCCATGATACCATCACAGGCCGAAGCCACATAGTATCCTCCGGATGCCGCAACGGAGCCAAAACTTGCAATCACAGGTTTTTCTTTTCTGGCCAATTGCAAGGCTCTAAAAATTTCCTGGGAAGGTCCCACACCACCACCGGGAGAATCCACCCGCAAAACAATGGCACGGATTTTTTCATCATCACGAAATTTCCGGATATCCTCAAGAATCTGGCCACTGTCCATGATGGGACCGTAGAGTTCCACCACGCCGATACTTTCTCCTTTAACCTCGGGTTTTGATATTGCCGTACCCAGACGCATGAGCATACTGCTGCCCGTAACCATGGCCGTCATGACAAGGATAAAAAACAGGTAGGGATGTCTGCGGGAGAACATAAAAATACCTTCCTCCGATAATGTCAGAAACAGTATAAAAAAGGAGCGTCTGTTTCCGGCATGGCAATTCCATGGCCGTTCATACGCTCCTTTGACTGCAACAAAAAAAGCCCGGAATCATCTGAAAATGATGATTCCGGACTTTTCATTTTATTTACTGATCCTTGTATTTCGCCTCAAGGCTTTCCTTCAGGCTTTCCCCAAGGGAGGAAGTCGGCTTACTGCCGCCATCCATATTTTTCAGGTACTCACTCATGATGGCTTCATCGTCTTCCATATCCAGTCTTTTGATGGAAAGTCCGATACGTCGCTCATCAGAGTTGATATTCATAACCTTTGCCGTAATGGGATCACCCACGTTAAAGGCTTCAGAAGGCGTTTTTACCTTTTCCGTACTGATCTCGGAAATGTGAACCAGCCCTTCAATGCCCTCTTCCAGTTCCACAAAGATACCAAAATCGGTGATATTGGTAATGTTACCACTGATCTCAGTACCTACGGCGTAGCGTTCTTCCACGCTTTTCCATGGATCATCATGGGTCTGCTTGATACCTAAGGAGAAACGCTCATTTTCCTTGTCAATATCCAGAACCACGGCCTGCACAGTATCACCCTTCTTGTATACTTCGGAAGGATGCTTAATGCGCTTGGTCCAGGAGATATCGGAAATATGTACAAGACCGTCGATGTCATCATCAATTCCGATGAAAAGACCGAAGTCCGTAATATTCTTGATCTTGCCTTCAATGATGGTACCCACGGGATATTTTTCGCTGATCACTTCCCAGGGGTTGGTCATCACCTGTTTCATACCTAAAGAAATACGACGGCTGTCCGGCTTGATGTCAAGAACCATGGCATCCACCACTTCTCCCACGGTGAGAACCTTGGAAGGATGACGGATTTTACGGGTCCATGACATTTCAGAAACATGGATCAGGCCTTCGATGCCCTCTTCCAGCTCCACAAAAGCGCCATAATCTGTAAGGCTGACAACCTTGCCCTGTACCCTTGTACTTACAGGATACTTTTCAGAAGCAATGGTCCAGGGATCCGGCGTAAGCTGCTTCATGCCCAGAGACACACGCTCGCGCTCCAGATCAAAGGAAAGCACTTTTACATTGATCTGATCGCCCACGGAAAACAACTCCGATGGATGCTTGACACGACCCCAGGAAATGTCTGTGATGTGAAGAAGTCCGTCCACACCGCCCAGATCCACGAACACACCGTATTCGGTAATGTTCTTGACCACACCATCCATGACCTTACCCTCTTCCAGGGCAGACAGGGTCTTGGAACGGGCTTTTTCCCGAACATCCTCAAGAATAACCCGGCGGGAAAGGACGATATTGCTCCGTTTCCTATTGAACTTGAGAACCTTGAATTCAAAGGTTTTACCCACAAGCTCATCCAGGTTGCGTACAGGCCGCAGATCCGCCTGAGAACCGGGGAGAAAGGCCTGAAGACCGATATCGACGGAGAAACCACCTTTAACACGGTTGGTGATGATACCTTCCACCACGCCGTCTTCGTCGTAGATCTTCTTGATTTCTTCCCACACCTTGATTTTTTCGGCTTTTTCCTTGGAAAGCACAACCCGCTCTTCTTCTTCATCCCAGAGCTCGATCATGACTTCCACTTCATCGCCTACGGCAGCCTCTACTTCGCCCGCTTCGTTCTTAAACTCATGGGCAGGAATCATCCCTTCGGATTTATATCCTACATCCACCAGAACATACTCGCGGTCTACGGAGATGATTTTGCCCTTCACCACCTCGCCTTCGGCGAACCTGCCGAAACTTTCCTCATATTCGTTAAGAAGTTCTTCCATACTGGGAAGTTCTTCCCCATCGAATTCAAGGTCATCCATTTCTTCGTAGTCTTCGAAAGCGTCCATGTTGTTACGGTTTCCCATTAAAAGTTATCCCCCTAAGCGTTATTCATGCGCATCCCTGTTTTTCAAGGTTGGCATATCCTGCTACAAATACCAGAAAGTCCCAGAGGATACAAGATAAAATATTCACTCAGATCCAGAGCCCGATTTTGCACGCACAAAGACCATCATCTGTCCAAGAACCTCATCAATGGTGAATTTCGATGCGTCAATATATATGGCATCGTGTGCCGCCACCAGAGGGGCCAGATCCCGACCCGCATCCTGTTCATCCCTTTTTTTCATATCCGCAAAAACATCATCCAGACTTTGCCCTGATTCTTCGGGAAGTTCAGCATATCTTCTCCGGGCACGGACTGAAAGATCCGCTGTCAGAAAAAATTTGACATCTGCTTCAGGAAAAACCACGGTTCCCATGTCCCTGCCTTCAAAAACTACAGCCTTTTCCCTGCCCAGTTTACGCTGCACTTCCAGAAGCCAGGACCTGACAAGGGGCAGAGCTGCAACCTTTGAAGCAGCCATGGACATGGCCGGTGTACGGATCAAGGCTGTGATATCCTCTCCGTCGGCAACAAGTTTTAATCCGCCAGCAGCATCCCGCACAAGGGAGAGTTTAAGGTTCTGCAAAAAAGAAGAGAGCTGCTTTTCATCTGTCAGATTTACACAGGCTTTTTCTGCGCAATAGGCAACTCCCCGGTACAAAGCCCCAGTATCCACATAGCGGTAAGAAAGAAGATCCGCAAGGTTGCGGCTGATGGTAGTTTTCCCTGCACCGGCAGGTCCGTCAATGGTAATGACAATGGGTTCCATAATATTCTTTTTTCGCCTCTTTACGTCTAAAAAAAGTAATTATTCAGCATGGTTTATTCTGAAATTCCAATCTTGAAATTGCTGCAGATTCGTACTATTGCAAGGCACCTTGGCTATTTGTAAGTGACATTGCAATCGTTTCGGATCAGAGCTTTGCAGGCCTGTGCGAAAGAAGCGGCAAACTGTCTGAGCCGCCACAAAGGCAGCGTACCAAGGCCTGCCATGGTAATAAAAAGCTTATCCTGCCTGTGGCGGGGAGTTTTTGCCGCTTCCGCACAGGGCAAGAAGCTCCCGAATAAGATTGCGTCACGGGCAAACAGCCTGGGTGCCTGTGCATCTGTCTGGCAGGTATGGCCCCTGAAAAACTGTGCTGAACAATTACAAAAAAAATCAAAAAAAGCATCTGAGGGACAGCCCGGAAGGAAAAACCTGATGTTTACACAGATATTTCCGGAATATCAGCAAGCACTTCTTTCAGGGCAGAAAGAAAAATCTCATTTTCTTCAGGAAGTCCCACCGTGATGCGGATACAGCGGGGAAATCCGTATCCATGCATGGAGCGTACAATCACACCCTTACGGAGCATAGCCTCAAAAACAGCTTTTCCTTCCCTTTTCACATCAATCAGAAAAAAATTGGCCTCTGTTTCATGTGCCTTAAGGCCCATTTCTTCCAGACGCGCAAAAAGCCATTTTTTTCCATCCTGTACAAGGGCCTTGGTTTTATTTAAAAAATCAACATCCTCAAGGGCCGCACATGCCGCAGCCTGAGCCAGAAGATTCACGTTAAAGGGCTGGCGTACCCTGTGCAGCCACTGAGCCACTTCCTTTGCCATAACACCATACCCTACCCGTATACCTGCCAGACCATAGGCTTTGGAAAAGGTTCTTAAAATCAAAAGATTAGGATACTCATTGAGAAGGGAAATACCTGAATAAAATTTTTCTTCCGCAACAAACTCCACATAGGCTTCATCCAGCAGCACCAGAACGGAAGAAGGAATAGCATCCAGAAATGCCCGCATCTTATCCTGCGGAATAAAACGGCCCGTGGGATTGTTGGGATTGGTAACAAATACCATGCGGGTATCCTTATCCACCGCTGCAGCCATGGCATCCAGAGCAATATCCATTCCATCAAGGTTCACAGGTACGGCAACACCCCCTGCGGTTTTCACCAGAATATCATACATAAGAAAGGCAGGGTGCGGCATGACGGCTTTGTCACCTGTACGCATGAAAGCACGGACAGCCATGGCAATAATATCATCGGAACCATTACCCGTCACCACAGACTCTTCTGCAACACCCAGATGCCGGGCCAGGGCTGCTGTCAGGTAATAGGCAGACCCGTCAGGATACCGGTGCAACCTGCCCATGGCCTGCTGCATGGCCTCAAGGGCCAAGGGTGAAGCACCAAGGGCATTTTCATTGGAAGCAAGCTTGACAATCCCTGAAAGTCCGTATTCCCGTTCCAGCTCTTCTATGGGTTTTCCGGGAACATAGGGAGCAATGGCACGGATAAAATCCGGTACAACAGGTTCCATGATACCATCCTTCACGATCAAAATTTGTATCCCTGTCAAAAAAAACAGCCGCCTGCATCTTTAAGAGATACAGCGACCATCCCACTGTCCATGCTGGCTTTATTAAAATGAAGTCGTACTTTTGTCAATGTACGGCACAGAATCCAAATCCCCACCCTGACCAACCGCTGCATGGATGGCATTGAGAATACGCATGCTCACCTCATTCATAGTAACAGCGTCCTCCACACCCGGCTTGGCAATGATGTCAACAGCTCCAAGGGCAAGGGCTTCCCTCGCTACAGCACCGCTGCGACCTTCGATGTGGGAGGAACAGACAATGACGGGCAAAGGATGCTGGGCCATAATACGTTTAAGAAACTTCAACCCGTTCATACGTGGCATTTCCACATCCAGTAAGATCACATCCGGTGTCTCTCTGCGGATTTTTTCCACTGCACTGTAGGCATCCGTGGCTGTTTCAACTTTGATGATGGCAGGATCCTTTTCCAGAATACTCTGCAGCATTCTTCTGGAGAGGGCAGAGTCATCCACCACCAGCACCCGAAGTCCGCTGGTCTTTTTTTCATGCATCATCATCTCCGTCTCTCATATTCTTATTGTTCTGAACCCTGTGTACATCACCAAGCTCCGAACGGCTGAAAACCTTCTCAATATTTAAAAACAGAAGAACATTTTCCTCAACCAGAGTCATGGCTTCAAGAAAATCCAGGGGTATAAGAGTTCCTATTTCCGGTGGCGGGGTCAGCGCAGACTCTTCAAAGCCACTGACACTGTCTACCCCGTCCACACGGATACCTGCCAGCAGAGTCTTCCCCTCAAAGGGTATAGACACTACAATCACAGCATTTTCAGGTTTTGGCGGAGTTTCTTTCAAACCAAATTTTTTTTTGAGATCCACCACAGGCACAATCCGGCCCCTTAAGTTCATGACCCCTTCCAGAAAATCCGGGGTTCTGGGAATTGGTGTAATACGAACATCCTGCAGAACCTCCTGAACCACTTCAATGGGCAGAGCAAAAACAACATCCAGAAGGTGAAAGGTAAGGCACTGACGCTTATCTTCATTCATGGCGGGGCTCCTTTTTTTTCTCCCTAAACTCTTCTTCCCCCATGCCCCAGTCCCCGTCAAAATCCGTAACTTTCTCAGAAGAAGGCTGCCATGGCAAACCATGGGAACCCGGCGACCTTACTTTCCCATGGAACCCGGAGTATCCGGATTCATTACGCTCAAAAGACCTGCTTTCATCCTTGGTTTCAATGGTCTTGTCTATATTTGCTGAGTTATCCATGAAAAAAGCCATGGCTTCCTGCAGATGAAGGGACTGGTCTTCCATCTGCCCTGCGGAAGCAGCCATTTCTTCTGCAACATGGGCATTCTGCTGAATAATTTCATCCAGCTGCAGAATTGCCTGATTCACCTGGCTAACGCCTTCACTCTGTTCCTGACTTGCGGAAGCAATCTGCCTGACAAGGTCTGCTGTACGTTCAATGCCAGGTACCAGACGCTCCAGCATGGTCCCAGCCTCATCCGCCTGAGCCACACTGGCTTCAGCCAGACTGCCTATTTCCCCTGCCGCCTTCTGGCTGCGTTCTGCAAGTTTTCTAACCTCGGAAGCCACAACAGCAAAGCCCCTGCCATGCTCCCCTGCCCTTGCCGCCTCTATAGCCGCATTCAGGGCAAGCAGATTGGTCTGCCTTGCAATTTCTTCTATCACACCGACACGACTGGCAATTTCCCGCATATCCATAACCGTTTTAGCCACAGAATCACCGGATTTTCTCGCATCTTCCGCTGCTATGCTGGCAATCCCCCTTGTTTCCCTTGCATTGTCCGCATTCTGCCGGATGATGGAACTCATTTCCTCCATGGATGCGGAACTCTGCTCTGCCGAAGCCGCCTGCTCCGAAGCACCCTGAGCCACCAGCATGGCAGTTTCTTTAAGTTCACGACTGGCTGTACCTACCTGATCTGCAGCATGGCGGACCTTGCCCACCACATCGTTTAAATTACCCACCATTTCCCTGAGGGCAACACCAATGGTATCCCCATCGGACATACCTTCAAAGGAAGGATTCAGGTCTCCCGCTGAAACGCATCTGGCCAGCTCAGATGTCCTGCGAAGACCTGCAAGCATCTGGTCCATGGCCTGGGATAAACAACCCAGCTCATCCTTTTGATTCAAGCCACAGTAGAGATTATACTGTCCGCCTTCTATATTTCTTGCAACCTTTACAAGGGACATAAGGGGCCTGCGGATTACCCGTATCATTATTGCTGCCATCACCAGACCAGCAGCCAGTGCAAACAGACCCAGAACACCGAAAAGCCAGCGGGTTTGCTGTGCTGCCTCTGCCATGGCCTCCACATCTTCTGTATGGACATTCACAACGGCCCTGAGCTGATGAAGGGAATCCAGCATATTCTCAAAAACCGGCATTACTTTAATATCAAATCGTTCTCTGGCTTCCGCAGCGGCACGGTTGTGCCTTGCAATATGATGTATCATTGCTCCCATATGGAAATCCAGATCTGCCATGGCTCCCATAGTTTCAATTTCATAAATGGCCATGGCCCTTTCCACATCGCCCAGGTTAATGGCTTCTTCTATATGCCCTGCCGAGGCATAAAGTCTTTCCAACGGGCTGATGCATGCCCTTAAAGCATCTTCAAGCCCCAGTCCCGCAGGCCAGAGATTTTCCCTTGTAAGAAAACGGCCAAGGGCAGAATCATCCATGCTCTGCTGCACATTAAAGGAGAATGGAGTACCATCGGAAAACTCCCTGGCTCTTTGTAAAAGGGCCCTGTTTTCTTCAAATAAATAAACTCCCGTACCCAGATACCATCCCCAGGGTTCAAAGTAGCGTACATAACCCAGTTTAGGCACATGCTCTTCACGATCATAATGGGGCCATTCATACAATAGAAACCCATCTCCACGGGTATCCACCTTACGATTGATGGTTAAAAATAGTTTTTTCAAAAATACATAATCATCCCCAAGCTCCATACCACCCAGCTCAGGAAAGTAAGGATGGGCCACCATGCGGGGATGACTGTCATGCACCCAGAAATAATCCCTCATCTCTTCCCCGTAGCGCATGGACATCAGCAATTTCAATGCCTTTTCCCTGCGTTCCTCATCGCTGAGCCCAGGCTCTTCATGGCAGGCCCTGGCAATGGATTCCGCCTGAAGCACTACATTTTTCAACATATCCTGATACCGAAAAAGGGAACCGGCTCCCAAGGCCAGCTGCTCTGCCACCTGCTGCCCCCAGACCTGATTCTGTTGCTGGAAAGCCTGCAGCTCCTGCAAAAATTCCCCATGATCAATTCTATAGGAATCCAGAGTTTTGAGAAGCTCTTTGTGAAGATCTGCATACTGCTTATCCAGCCTGCTGAAATACATGGACATTTCAGGAATGCGTATCTCCATCCACTCCCGTTCTTCACTTTTGAGCCACCGACCAAAGGAAGTCTTTTCGCTCTGCCGCTCAACATACACAGTATCCCCGCCAATGAGATGGGTCCCCACCTTCCTTGAACTCTGCAGCAGCTCCACTTCCTTCAGGGCAAGGATACTGTCCATGCGATTGCCGTCAATGAGGATGTTTCCCCGCTGAACCATGCGATCAATTCCCAAAAAACCCACAAGAATAACCGCCGCAAGAAAACAGAGAACAAGGCCGAATGCCAGCCCCAGCTTGGTAGCTATGCTCAGATCTTTCCAGTGCATGGACCTATCCTTTCCCCTCTGCATGTTTCAGGGATGTGCCACCTGTTTTCGCCGTATTTTTCCGGGATGTTTCTTCACAGGCATTTCGCCAGATACCCTGAACATCCAGAATGAATGCAATGTCACCATCTCCCATAACAGTGGCACCGGCAATTCCATCCTGCCTGTCATACCAGGCTCCCATGGATTTAATGACAACCTGCTGAGTACCCGCAAGGGCATCCACCACAAGTCCGAAAAAACCCGACTCCGACCGAACCACCACCACGTGACTCTCCTGATTCTGCAAAGAGCGTATACGGAAAAAATCCCGAAGGAAAACATAGGATAATGGGCGGTTACGAAAAAGAAGCCAGGAATGTTCCCCTTCTTTTTTCAGATTGTGATCCATAAAATCCATACAGGTTTCCACCTGGGTAATGGGCAGAGCAAAAAGCCCGTCTCCCACATGAACCATGAGACATTCCACAATGGCAAGGGTTAAGGGCAAAGACAAGACGATTTTTGTCCCTTTTCCAGCCTGACTGTCTATGGTAATCCGTCCTGCAAGGGATTCAATCTGACGCCGTACCACATCCATCCCCACGCCACGGCCGGAAACCTTGCCCACGGCAGTTGATGTGGAAAGTCCCGGATGAAAAATAAGGGCATCAATCTCAGAGGGGGAAAGCTGCTCGTCTTCCCGCACAAGCTTTCTTTTTATGGCCCTTTCCAGAACGGCATCCCGGTCAATTCCCCGACCATCATCAAAAATACAGATCTCAACCCTCCCCTCTGCGGCAGCAGCAGCAAGACGCAGAGTTCCTGTTGCAGATTTTCCTTTTTTCAAACGTTCTTCGGGCAGTTCAATACCATGGTCCAGTGCATTGCGAACCAGATGCACAAGGGGTTCTCCCAGTCCGTCAATCAGAGCCTTATCCAGCTCCGTCTCACCGCCAGCCACCTCAAAGGATACTTCCTTGCCAAGCTCCTGACAAAGATCCCGAACCAGCCTTCTGAAGCGGTTGAAGGTGGCGGCAATGGGTGTCATCCTTAGATTCAGCACACAGTCTTTCAGGTTCAGGGTAATGAGGTCCAGCCCCTCCAGGGATTCCTCCAGTTCCGGAATTTTCAGCATACCTCCCAGCTCTTTCAAACGGGCCTGCTGCATGACCAGCTCTCCCACAAGGTTCATGAGAGTATCCAGCCTGGGTGCTGCAATGCGGATATCTTCACTTTCAGGCTGTTGATGCTCTGCGGATTTCCCGGAAGATACCGCCCCATTGACTGCAGGAGATGAAGGGCTTTTTTCCTTTTCATCAGCGTTATTCTCCTGAATTATAACCGCCTGTAAAGAATCCTCCTGATAATTTATTTTTTCCGGTACAGGCTCTTCAGTTAAGGGATCTTTCTCACCGGTGCATTCAAAATCCTCACTTCCAAAAAGCCTGATACGGATATCGCTGTCTTCGGATACAAAAAGAAATACTTCTTCTATATCTTCATCCTTTGCAGAAGTCTCCAGCACCATATCAAAGGCAAGACAGCATTTTTCCGGATTCAGGGACTTCAGATCCGGCACATCCTCCCCTTTGATTCTGACCTCAAGCCTCCCCAGCTCCCGCAGCTCTTCCAGCACCATGGCAGGATCCATGCCCGACTTGAATATGTCCGTAAAAGGCCTGAAAAAAACAGAAACCTTACGAAGACCGGAAGCATCTGCGCCTTTTTCCAGACCCGCAAGGGCCCCGGCCATATCCTTCAGCAAGGGGGTATCATCCCCTTCATCTTTCCCTTGGGATTCAGCAAGGACCCGCAAACGGTCCGTCACCCTTAAAACCAGAGAAATCAGCCTGCGATCCGGCTGGATTTCCAGCTCCCGGACCCTTTCAATCAGATTTTCCAGCTCATGGGCCAGCTCCGCAAGGGGAATAAGACCAAACATGGCACCGGAGCCCTTCAGGGTATGTACGGCACGAAAGAGGCGGTGTACGGCATCGCCTCCCCCTGTGCCGGATTCCAGATCCAGCACAGCCGCCTCTATCTGCAGAAAGAGATCGGCAGCCTCACTGCGGAAAACCGCATCCAGTTCCTTTCTAAGGTCTGCATCCACATCCATCATATCAGACTCCCGGAACACCGATAAAACGACGGATTATCTTTTGAAGAGCTTCCGGCTTGAAAGGTTTTTCTATCCAGGCAGAGGCTCCTGCATGACGGGCCTCCCTCCGTTTTTCCGGCTCCTGGGGATTTGTGAATATAATAATAGGTATAAACCGGCATTTCCCATGGGAACGAACCCGTTTAATGAGTTCAAGACCGTTCATTACGGGCATATGAAGATCCGTTACCACCAGATCAGGAAAGGGCTGCTCTTCCAGCCGGATAAAGGCTTCCCTGCCATCACAGGCCTCATCCACAAGATATCCGGCCTTTGTCAGGGAAAAACGTACCAGCATCCTTATGCTGGGGGCATCATCCACAACGAGTATCCTTTTTTCCATATGGGATTCCCGTCATTTCCGGATCATGGGGGAAAGATCCATACCAATTCGAAAAGCTGCATCCAGCAGATATTCTCCTGGAATCAGAGAAAGCTGAATCCCCTTATCCACACAGGTCCGGTAAAATGAAAAAAGCAGCTGAAGAAATGCCGTATCACAACGGGTGGCAGCACTACAGTCCAATACCAGGCAGGGAGCTTTTTCCATCACTGCCAGCATGCGTTGTTTCAGATCCTCAACCTCATAGATGGTTAAGGGACCATCCAGAACAAAGGTTTCCGGTGCTTTTTCCATAGATCTCCCTACACGCCCTGTCCGGGTTCAGATCCACCTCCCACAAGATGTTTGTGGTATTTAATGGCATTGCGTATTTCCATCAGCAGTTCCGCATCATCCCATGGTTTTTTTAGAAAAACATTTACGGTCCATGAGTTCAGGCCACCCAAAGCCACATCCACATCGGCATAGGCCGTCAACATGATACGAACGGTCTCAGGGGCCAGATCCCTTACTTTTCCCAACAATTCAAGGCCGGTCATCTGGGGCATGCGCTGATCCGACACCACAACCGAGGGCTTAATATTCATAACAGCTTCAAGGGCTTCCAGAGGATTTTCAAAGGTATGGATCTCATAGGCCTCATTTCGGAAAAGACGGCGGAGACTCTGAAGAATGCGGGGTTCATCATCTACAAAAAATATACAAGGATTCATGGAGGGCACCTGAACAGTGTCTTATGGGAGGAAATATCTTGCCAAAGAAGGCCTCATTTGCAACTTATTCTGATTTGTAGCACAATCAAAGTCCAAGGCAAAGGTATAATCCGGCAGACATCAATTTTCGGAGAGATCATGACACAGACAGGACTCGAAAATCTTCTGAACCATCCCCCTGCTTTTCTTAAAAATAAAAGACTAGGCCTTCTTGCAAACCCGGCTTCCATCGGGCCGGATTATACCCATGCAAAGGATATGATCCACCGGCGTTTTCCCGGCCAGCTCGCCGCCCTTTTTTCCCCGCAGCATGGTTTTTTTGCGGAAAAACAGGATAATATGGTTGAGTCGGATCACATCCATGACAAGGCACTGGGCATTCCTGTTTTCAGTCTTTACGGAGAAACCCGCATACCCACAAAGGAAATGCTGGCACTTATTGACGTGCTGATTGTGGATATTCAGGACGTGGGTACAAGGGTATATACTTTCATCCACACCCTTGCCCTGTGCATGGAAGCCGCACGGGATGCGGATGTTTCCATACTGGTTCTGGACCGGCCCAATCCCGTATCCGGCATAAAGGTGGAAGGCAATGTCCTTGAGCCGGAATACGCCTCCTTTGTGGGGCTTTATCCCATTCCCATGCGTCATGGACTTACCATCGGTGAATATGCCCTGATGATCAATAAAAGATTTGATATTGGTGCCAGCCTGGCTGTGGTTCCCATGAAAGGATGGCAGCGGGAGATGTTTTTTAAAGACACCGGACTCCCCTGGGTACTGCCCTCACCCAATATGCCCACACCGGAAACTGCCCTCTTATATCCCGGACAGGTTATCTGGGAAGGAACTAATCTCTCCGAAGGCCGTGGCACAACAAAGCCCTTTGAATTTTTCGGTGCGCCCTGGCTGGATACGGATGCCATTATAAGAAAAATTCCCGAAGATGCCCTTGGGGGAAGTGTTCTGAGGCCTGTCATCTTTGAGCCTACATCGGGTAAGCAGACAGGAAAACCCTGCATGGGATTTCAGATCCATGTGACCTCGCCCGAAAAACACAACTCCTACTACCAAAGCCTATGCCTTCTGAAGGCAGTTATGGAGAGGCATCCGAGTCATTTTTCCTTTAAAAACCCTCCCTATGAATACGAAGACAAGATGCTTCCCATGGATATGATACTTGGAAGCAGACGGCTCAGGGAGGCCATCAGTGTCGGTGAAAGTATCGCAGAACTCCGAAATAACTGGCTGGAAGGGAAAAGAGATTATTGCAGGCAGGCAGAAGAGTTTCTGCTGTATGGACCCAAAACATCCTTTGGCTCCTGATATCATCTTCATTTTATAAAGGAGTACACCATGCCCCAGACCATCACCCTTGGTATCAGCTCCTGTCTTCTGGGAAATAATGTCCGGTATGACGGTGGGCACCAGAGAGATCTCTATCTCATCAATACTCTTGGCCAGTATGTGGAATATGTGCCTGTCTGCCCGGAAGTGGAATGCGGCATGCCCATTCCAAGGGAATCCCTGCGCCTTGTGGGCAGTCCGGAAAATCCCCGTCTCATCACCCGTAAAAGCGGAGAAGATCATACACAAAAGATGCAGGACTGGGCAGCAGATCGGCTGGATGCACTGGAAAAAGAAAATCTCAGCGGCTTTATCTTTAAATCAAAATCCCCTAGCTCCGGTATGGAACGGGTCAAGGTTTACAGTGAAACGGGCAATACGGCCACAAAAAACGGAGTGGGGGTTTTTGCAAAGGCTTTCATGGAACGATTCCCCCTGATTCCTGTAGAAGAAGATGGAAGGATGCATGATCCTGTTCTTCGTGAAAATTTCATTATACGGATTTTTGCCCTGACCCGCTGGCGCAAAGCAAGGCAGAGCATGAAGCTTGCTGATCTTGTTTCTTTTCATACGGACAACAAACTGCTGATTCTCGGCCACAGTACAGAACATTACAGAGAAATGGGAAGGCTTGTGGCAAAGGGAAAAGAAATGGGAAGGGAGAGCCTGTTTCAGGAATATGAAAAACTGCTGCTGACAGCTTTGTCACGAAAAAGTACACGTAAAAAAAACACCAATGTGCTGCAGCACATGCTGGGGTACTTCAAGCGATTGCTTCCGGATGCGGAACGCCATGAACTCCTTGACATCATCACCCGCTATCACGACGGTCAGCTCCCGCTGATTGTGCCCATAACTCTTTTCAGCCACCATGTCCGCAAATACGATGTGGAATACCTGGCCCGGCAGACCTATCTCACCCCCCATCCTGCGGAACTGGCTTTGCGTAACCATGTGTAAAGCCTGCTGTCATGCGCAAGTCTCATCCTCTCCCAGGGTAATCCCATGCGGGAATCCGATTGCCCTGGGAGCAGCATTGTAATAATCAAACCTGATTGAGCTTGAGCAACAGATGAAACCCTAAAAACAAGGTCGTTTTTCAGCTAAATTTTCTAAATTTCATGTCTGTCAGACAGATGAACAGGCACCAGGCTGTTGAAATTACAGTGTTGGTATTTCTGAATAAAATGTGTGGAACTGTTACCGAAAGTCGCCATAAAGCCCCTAGCTTTAGCCATGGGGAGTTTCAGAAGATAAGATTTGATCATAAGCAAATTATCATGGTGACTCTCCACGCAAACCAGCCTGATTAAAAAAATACAAATTTGAATACACCTGTCCAAGATAATACAAATATGTCTAACTCAATTTTTAAAATTAAAATTCACCAAAACAAAGCATGAAATAAAAACTAAAAAAACAAACAGCTTAAGAATACAATCACTAAAAACATAGCATTGGCACGGCGTATGCAATAACTCCAAGGGCAAGAGTAAAAGGGAAAAGCAAGGCACTTTTCCCAAACCCCAAATCCCAGGAGGAAAGCATCATGCGCTGGTTTATTCCCACATCCCTGATCCTTACACTGGCAGCCCCGGCCCTTGCCGGAGATTCCGCTCCCCATCCCATCACCAATGCCGAGGCCATTGCCCTTGTGCAGGAACACGCAAATTTTCTCTGGACCCTCATTGCCGCCTGCCTCGTCTTTTTTATGCAGGCCGGTTTTTCACTGGTGGAAGCCGGCTTCACCCGGGCGAAAAACGCAATCAATATTATCATGAAAAACCTCATGGATTTTTCCATCGGTTCCCTTGCCTTCTGGGCCATAGGATTCGGACTCATGTTCGGCCACAGTCTGGGCGGTTTTGTGGGTACATCGGGATTTTTCCTCTCGGATTTTACCGGTGAGGGAGAAGAGTGGACCCTGGCCTTCTGGATGTTCCAGGTGGTCTTTGCCGCCACAGCAGCCACCATTGTTTCAGGCGCCATGGCTGAAAGAACTAAATTCACAGGTTATATCTGCTATTCAATAGCCATAACCGCCTTTATTTACCCTGTTTTCGGGTCCTGGGCCTGGGGTTCCCTGCACAATGGGAGCGGATGGCTGGAAAATCTCGGTTTCATAGACTTTGCAGGCTCAACCGTAGTGCATTCCGTCGGCGGATGGGCAGCCCTGGCAGGAGCCATCGTCCTTGGACCAAGGCTTGGTAAATATGCCGCCAATGGCAGCATCCGTCCCATACTCGGCCACAACATCCCCCTTGCAGGCCTTGGTGTTTTCATCCTCTGGCTGGGATGGTTCGGATTCAACGCAGGGTCAACCACCACGGCGGACAAAAGCATTGCCCTCATCTTTGTCAACACCAACCTTGCTGCCGCAGCAGGTGCCGTAACCGCCATGATTGTATCCTGGATACGCTTTGGGAAACCTGAGGTCAGCATGAGTCTTAACGGTGTGCTGGCAGGACTTGTGGGTATCACCGCAGGCTGCGCCAATGTAGGCCCTGCTTCGGCCATCATAATCGGCGCTGTGTCCGGTGGCATAGTGGTATCATCTGTTCTCTTCTTTGAAAAAATCCGCATTGATGATCCAGTTGGTGCCATCTCCGTCCATGGGGTATGCGGCGCCTGGGGAACCCTTGCCGCAGGACTCTTCAACACCGGCGGCACCACCCTGACCATTATCGGGGTACAGCTTCTCGGAATCATCGCCTGCTTTTTATGGGTTTTCCCCATGGCATGGCTCATGTTCAAGCTTGTGGATCATTTCGTAGGCCTGAGAGTAAGCCCGGAAGAAGAGATGGAAGGCCTCGATTTCAGCGAACATGGAGGCAATGCCTACCCGGATTTCAGGGCCAGCGGATCAGGCATGTCCTTTGATGGTGGCAAGGATTCCGGAGAAAAAACCCCTGCAACAGCTTCCGCAACAGCCTTGGCACAAAGCTGAATGACCCGAAAAGTATAAAGGTCGAACAACAGACCCGGTTTCAGAAAAAACAGAGACAAAAAAACACGCAAAAACGGTCCAGAACAAAAAGCTTTCAGCCAAGATTTCATGGAAACACCATGGCCGGAAAAGCATCTTCATCCGGCCATGTCCTTCTCATCTTTCATAAAGGAGCAAAGACCATGCGTAAGATCGCTATCTATGGCAAAGGCGGCATCGGAAAATCCACCACCACCCAGAACACCGTGGCCGGACTTGCGGAAATGGGCAACAAGGTCATGGTGGTGGGCTGCGATCCCAAGGCAGACTCCACCCGCCTTCTCCTCGGAGGGCTGGTACAGCGCACCGTGCTGGACACCCTGAGGGAAGAAGGGGAAGACGTGACCCTGGATGATGTTCAGAAAGACGGATTCTGCAACACGGTCTGCACGGAATCCGGCGGGCCGGAACCCGGCGTGGGCTGTGCGGGCCGGGGCATCATCACCTCCATCAACCTTCTCGAACAGCTGGGAGCCTATGCGGACAGCCGGAACCTTGATTATGTCTTTTACGATGTTCTAGGTGACGTGGTTTGCGGTGGTTTTGCCATGCCCATCCGGGAAGGAAAAGCCGAGGAAATCTACATCGTGGTTTCCGGAGAAATGATGGCCATGTATGCGGCCAACAACATCTGTAAAGGTATTGTGAAGTTTGCGGAAGCCGGTACGGTTCGTCTTGGGGGACTGATCTGCAACAGCCGGAACGTGGACAATGAAAAGGAAATGATTGAGGAGCTGGCCAAGCGTCTCGGAACCAAAATGATCCACTTTGTTCCCCGTGACAATGTGGTGCAACGGGCGGAAATCAACCGCAAAACCGTGATCGAGTTTGAGCCTGCCAATGACCAGGCCGAAGAATATCGTAGCCTTGCCAAAAAAATTGCAGGGAACGAAATGCGCATCGTTCCAACCCCTCTGGCCATTGAAGAGCTGGAGCAGCTCCTCATGGACTACGGACTTGCCGGTTAAAAAAAAACTGAATCGTCGCAATAAAAGCCTTTGCAGGAACAGTTAAAAGCTATCTCTCTGGATCTTTATTTTTTCTGATTACCACTGTCTTTCAGCCATACAAACCTTGATCATGGAAATTGTATGACCAGATTTTACGCATGTTCGCGGGCACCCGTAAAGGGTGCCCCTACACAAAACAGGGCCGTAAAAAATATTTGTAGGGGCAGGCCTTGCGCCTGCCCGTATTAAAGCCCGCACCATGGGCCTGAAAACAACCTGACCAGCAAGCTCTGGCTGAGTCAGGGTAGTAATCAGATTATTTTTTCACCCGGAAACCCGGCCCCTGGCAGGCCTTAAATCTTACAAAATCGTAACCAGAATCTGCGAGACCTTAAAAAAAGGAGACCCCCCATGCACCTCATTAAAGCCATTGTCCGGCCTGAACGCAGCGACCGTATTCTCTCCGACCTCATGGAAGCGGGCTTTCCCGCAGTAACCAAGTTCTCCGTGGTGGGACGCGGCAAGCAGCGGGGCATCAAGATCGGCGACATCACCTACGATGAACTTCAAAAAGACCTGCTCTTTACGGTGGTGAAGGATGCGGACTGTGAATACGTGATCCGCACCATCATGAAGGCGGCCCGCAGCGGCGACAAAGGGGCCTTTGGAGACGGCAAGATCTTTGTCACCCCCGTTGTCGAAGCCTATACCATCAGCTCCGGCATCAAGGAAAGCCCCGACGGCGGGCTGGAGGAGGTGCAGGTATGAAAGAAATCATTGCCATCGTTCGCATGAACCGCATGAACCAGACCAAAAGGGCGTTGGTGGAGGCGGGCATCACCTCCATGACCGCTAAGGAAGTGCTGGGCCGGGGCAAAGGGATTGTGGATCTCTCCCTGCTCAAAGGAGCGGAAAAGGGTTACGAGGAAGCCATTACCCAGCTGGGAGATTCCAGCCGCCTCATCCCCAAACGCATGATCTCCATTGTGGTGCCGGACGGCCTTGTGGAAAAGGTGGTTTCCACCCTGATGGGTGTCAACCGCACGGGAAAATCCGGAGATGGCAAAATCTTTGTCCTTCAGGCCAGAGAATCCATCCGTATCCGCACAGGTGAACGGGGAGAAGCCGTACTGGATGAGGTGTAAGGTTATTTCCTGAAACAGGAAGATTTTAGCCCTCTCGGCTGAGGCTTTTCAAGCCGGTAGCTAAGGCCCTCAAAGCCGGTGGCTGAGGCTCTCAAAACCGGTGGCTGAGGCTCTCGAAGCCAGGGCCGGGGTAAGGAATCAATTTCAGGGTACCCAAACGACCATGATGAAGGAAACGACCATGAGCGACGAAAAAAATACGGCTGCAAAGCTGGAAAAGATAAAAGCCGAGATCCTCGCCAAGTATCCCACCAAGGTGGCCCGGAAACGGGCAAAACAGATTCTGGTGAACCGCAGTGACACAAACGGCAAAATGCCGGAAGTGGGCGCCAATGTGCGCACCGTTCCGGGCATCATCACCCAGAGGGGATGCTCCTATGCCGGATGCAAGGGCGTTGTGCTGGGGCCCACACGGGACATCGTGAACATCACCCATGGGCCTGTGGGCTGCGCCTACTATTCCTGGCTCACCCGCCGCAACCAGACCCGACCCGAATCCGATACCGATGAAAACTTCATGAATTATTGCTTCACCACGGACATGCAGGATGAACACATTGTTTTCGGGGGAGAAAAAAAGCTGAAACAGGCCATTCAGGAGGCCTTTGATCTCTTTCATCCAAAAGCCATCTCCGTTTTTTCCACCTGTCCCGTGGGTCTCATCGGAGACGATGTTCACGCCGTGGCCCGTGAAATGAAAGAAAAGCTCGGCATCAATGTCTTTGCCTTCAGCTGCGAGGGCTACAAGGGCGTCAGCCAGTCCGCAGGGCATCATATCGCCAACAACGGCATTTTCACCCATGTGGTGGGGCTGAACGACACCATAGGCAAAGGAAAGTTCCGCATCAATCTTCTGGGGGAATACAACATCGGCGGCGATTCTTTTGAGATCGAACGGATTCTCGATGCCTGCGGCATCAGCCTTGTCTCCACCTATTCGGGGAACTCGTCCATTGATCACTTCGCCAACTCCCACACGGCGGACCTCAATGCCATCATGTGCCACCGCTCCATCAACTACATGGCGGAGATGATGGAAACCAAGTTCGGGATTCCCTGGATCAAGGTGAATTTCATCGGTGCGGAATCCACGGCCAAGTCATTGCGTAAAATCGCCCAGTATTTTGAGGATGAGGAGCTGAAGGCAAAGGTGGAAGAAGTAATTGCTGCGGAAATGCCAGCGGTGATGGCATCTTTAGAAAAAGCAAAGCCCCGGTGTGAGGGCAAGCGGGCCATGCTCTTTGTGGGCGGTTCCCGTGCCCATCATTATCAGGATCTTTTCGGTGAGCTGGGCATGGAAACCCTTGCAGCGGGCTATGAGTTCGGCCACAGGGACGACTACGAAGGCCGCAAGGTTCTGCCCAGCATCAAAATCGATGCGGATTCCCGTAATATTGAAGAACTGCACATCACGCCGGATGCAAAGCGCTACGACCCCCGAAAGGATGAGGAAAGCCTCAAAAAACTGGAAAACGAGGGGATAGATTTTCGTGAATACGGGGGCATGATGCCGGATATGAAAGAAAACACCCTGGTCATTGATGACATCAGCCAGTTTGAGACGGAAAAGCTCATCGAAATCTTCAAGCCGGACATCTTCTGCGCGGGCATCAAGGAAAAATACGCCATCCAGAAGAGCGGCATTCCCATGAAACAGCTCCATTCCTACGACTCCGGCGGACCCTATGCAGGCTTTAAGGGAGCCATCAATTTCTATGGGGAAATCGAGCGCATGGTGAACGCCAAGGTCTGGTCCTTTATCACGCCTCCATGGGCCGCTGAACCTGAACTCTCCGCCAACTACGCCTGGGTTGCCTGAGAGGCCCGTGGCCCCTGTGGGAGTCGGAAACCTCCCCGCTCCCACGGGGGTTCAATTTTTAACGGTCATCAATCTCTCTTTCATTTGCTCCATGAAAAACAGAGAGGCACAAAGGGCCATTTGTGAGCCTTGCTCAGCATCCAACATTCAAGGAAAGGACATCCCCATGCTCCTCCGTCATACATCCGCAGAACCCGTGGAACGCACGGGACTCATGATCAACCCGGCCAAGACCTGTCAGCCCATCGGGGCCATGTATGCGGCACTGGGCCTCCACGGCTGCCTGCCCCACAGCCACGGTTCCCAGGGCTGCTGCGCCTATCACCGCTCCGCCCTCACCCGCCACTACAGAGAGCCCGTGATGGCGGCCACCAGTTCCTTCACCGAAGGCGCTTCCGTCTTCGGCGGACAGGCCAACCTGCTCCAGGCCATCGACAACATCTTCACGGTCTATGAGCCCGATATCATTGCCGTACACACCACCTGCCTTTCAGAGACCATTGGCGATGACCTCAATCAGATCGCCATCAAGGCCAGAGACGAAGGCAAAATCCCTGAGGGGAAATTCGTGATCCATGCCTCCACCCCCAGCTATGTGGGTTCTCATGTCACGGGTTTTGCCAACATGGTGCAGGGCATGGTAAAGGCCTTTTCCGAATCCACGGGCAAAAAAAATGAAACCCTCAATATCATTCCCGGATACGTGGAACCTTCGGACATGGAAGAAGTCAAGCGCATGGCAGGTCTCATGGGCCTGAAAACCATCGTCTTTCCCGATACCTCCAATGTGCTGAATGCACCCCAGACGGGAAAATTCCGCATGTATCCCAAGGGCGGCGTGACGATTGCAGAAATGAAGGCTACGGGAGACAGCAAGGCCACCATCGCCCTCGGACCTCTGGCCTCGGATCTGGCGGCCCGCAAGCTGGATGCCCAGTGCAAGGTACCCTGCCATACGCAGGAATTGCCCATCGGTCTTCAGGCCACGGACCGCTTTGTGGACACCCTGAGGAAAGTGGGCGGTGTCAGTGTTCCGGAAAGCATTGCCGTGGAAAGGGGAAAACTCCTTGATGTGATGACGGACATGCAGGCCTGGTTCTACCAGAAACGGGTGGCCCTTTTCGGCGATCCGGACTCCCTCGTCTCTCTGGTGGAGTTTCTGGTGGCCTTGGACATGCACCCCGTCCATGTGGTGACGGGTACACCGGGCAAGGCCTTTGAACAGAAAATCCGGGATCTGACCGCCCATCTTCCCGTGCCCGTAAACGTCAAGGCCCATGGTGATCTCTTCCTTCTCCACCAATGGATTAAGAAGGAGCCGGTGGATCTGCTCATGGGCAACACCTACGGCAAATACATGGCAAGGGATGAGGATCTGCCCTTTGTGCGCTTCGGCTTTCCCATCTTTGACCGGGTAGGCCACAGCTATTTTCCAACGGTGGGCTACATGGGCGGCATCCGGCTCATGGAAAAGATTCTGGATGCCCTTCTGGATCGCAAGGACCGGGACAGCCCGGAAGAATCCTTTGAGCTGGTGATCTGAGCGGGTGGTCTGAAAGGCGCACAGTCTCTATTTCTCCCCTCTCCCACTGGGCTTATCTTTACCCATAAGTCCGGAATTATGAAATCAGGGGTACTAACATAGAGAAAATGGTGGGCAGCAGGCCTGTTTCCCCCCCTTGGGTGAGAATATTCTTTATGGAACTCTCACCCAAGGAGCAGGCACAGGGGCCTTTCTTTACAAAACAGGGGCTGCGCAATTCATTCACAGGTGCAGATTGTGTCTGCCCCACCTGCTCCTTTATGGCCTTGAGGCCGGTCGTTAGTATTGTCGTTAAGGACCTTAATGACCTTAAGGACTTTAAGGTCATTAAGGAAAGAGAGGGAAAAAGAGCATTTAGACACCCTCAAAGCTACATTTTTGCAACTCAACAGGCTTGATAAAAATTGTGGGTAAAGCCCAGCCCACTGGGAGAGGGGCCGGGGCCTTGCCCGGCACACAGGCTACAAACCGGATCTGTTCTATTTGCTGAAGCTTGTTGGTCTGAGTGCCGGGGTGAGGGCAAAAGGGGCCGCTAAAACGCTCTGAAATATGTCACTCACCAACAGGCTATCTTATGATGAAACCATACTGCTGAAATTAAAACCATGCTGAACAGTTGCACAAAAACTCTGTATGCCTGAACACAGACTTCCCATCCGCAGCCCGTACAGCAAAGGGGGACTTATGCCGAACCAAGGTTTTTCCATACTGGGACAGAGAAAAAACGCCATCCATAAAACGGGTGAGGCTCCCTGCACCATGAGCTGCGACACCAAAAGCCTTGCAGGTTCCGTCAGCCAGCGGGCCTGCGTCTTCTGCGGCTCCAGGGTGGTGCTCTACCCCATTGCCGATGCCCTGCATCTCGTCCACGGCCCCATAGGCTGCGCCGCCTACACCTGGGACATCCGGGGTGCCCTCTCTTCCGGGCCTGAGCTGCACCGCTTAAGCTTTTCCACTGACCTTAAGGAAAAGGACGTCATCTTCGGAGGCGAAAAAAAACTGGAGGCTGCCCTCATCCATCTCATTGAAAAATACGCACCCAAAGCCGCCTTTGTGTACAGCACCTGCATCATCGGCATCATTGGCGACGACGTGGAGGCCGTCTGCCGGAAGGTGGAGGCAAAAAAGGGCATTCCCGTCCGGCCCGTGCATTCCGAAGGCTTCAAGGGCACCAAAAAGGACGGGTACAAGGCCGCCTGCACCGCCCTCTTCTCCCTCTTCGATCAAAAGGCTCTGCCCGCATCCCGCCCCCTTTCCATCAATATTCTTGGGGAATTCAACATTGGCGGCGAAGCCTGGATCATCAAGGAATATTACCGCCGCATAGGCATAGATGTGATTTCCGTCATGACTGGAGACAGCCGGGTGGAGGAAATCATGAAGGCACCGGAGGCAAAGCTCAATGTGGTGCAGTGCTCCGGCTCCATGACCGGCCTTGCCAAAGACATGGAAAAGGCCTTTGGCATTCCCTTCATCCGGGTATCCTATTTCGGCATCGAGGATGTGGCCAAAGCCCTTTACGATGTGGCTTCCTTTTTTGAGGACAAGGACCTCATGGAGCGCACAAAGGATCTGGTACGGGAGGAAATCCGGGCCATCCTGCCGGAGATCCAGCGCTATAAAATGGATCTTCAGGGCAAAAAGGCCGCCCTCTATGTGGGCGGGGCCTTTAAGGCCTTTTCCCTGATCCGGGCGCTGGATGCTTTGGGCATGGAGGTGGTCATGGCAGGCACCCAGACGGGGGCCGGGGACGAATACGAGGAGCTTGCCCGGATCTGCAAACCCGGCACCCTCATTGTGGACGATGCCAACCCTCTGGAGCTTTCCGCCTGCGTCATGGAAAAGGGAGCGGATCTTTTCATCGGTGGTGTGAAGGAAAGACCCATTGCCTTCAAGCTTGGTCTTGGCTTCTGCGACCACAACCACGAACGGAAAATCCCGCTGGCGGGCTTTGAGGGCATGGTCAACTTCGCAAGGGAGGTACACGCCACCGTGACCAGTCCCGTGTTCCGGTTTTTTGACCGCTGACAAAGGGGCATCAGGATTTCTTTTTTTCTGAAAAATTCTCCACCACCTGGCGGATGTCCGGCAGGCATCACCGGCCTAAGGGATTTTTACTGGCGCAGTCGCACCCGCCGGATTGTTTTTCCCGGAGAATTTTTTCGTAAATGAGGGATCGTCCATGGAGGGCATAATCCTCTTCAATCTGTCTTCGGGTATAGGCAAAACAGTGGCAGACCAGATCTTCATCACTAAACGCGGGCTTAGAAAAAAACCGGAAATTCATTTCTGTACTCTCCTTACAAAGCAGTCATTGTCGCCTTAGGCACAAAGGAAAGATACAGCAAAAAATATCACAGGTACACAAAGGGATTTTAAGGAGGCACCATGTTCAATTCCGAAGAAATCATGAAACCCGTCACGGAAAACGCATGCAGCCTCTGCGCCCCCCTTGGGGCGGCCCTGGCCTTCAAGGGTGTGGAAGGCTGCGTTCCCCTGCTCCACGGTTCCCAGGGCTGCGCCACCTACATCCGGCGCTACATGATCAGCCATTTCAAAGAACCCGTGGACATCGCCTCCTCCAATTTTCATGAAGACACGGCCATCTTCGGCGGCGGGGCCAACCTGCGCATGGCCATCGACAATATCCTGCGCCAGTACAAACCCAAAATCATTGGCATTGCCTCCACCTGCCTTTCGGAAACCATTGGCGACGATGTGCCCATGATGCTGAAGGAAATCCGGAAAGCCAACCCGGATTATCCGCCCCTCATCTTTGCCTCCACCCCCAGTTACAGCGGCAGTCATGAGGAAGGCTACTGGAAAAGCCTTTCCGCCCTCGTGGATCAGCTTCTTCCGGAAGGCCCTTCGGACATGGCCGGAAAAAGAAATGATCTTCTGCCCCTTTTCACCGCAGCACTCTCCCCTGCGGATCAGCGCCATATCAAGGATCTTGTGGGTCTCATGGGCCTTTTTCCCTGCCTTGTGCCGGACAGTTCAGAGACCCTGGATGGCGGCAAGTGGGAGGAATACGAGACCCTGCCCCGTGGCGGTGTATCGCTAGAGAGTTTGCAGAACATGATCGAGGCGAAAGCGGGCCTGCATCTGGGGGCCGCATCCGCCTTGCGGGAGATCTCGCCCTTAAAAATCCTTGGCAGAAAATCCGGCCTTACGCCGCATTTTCAGGGGCTTCCCGTGGGCATCCGGGCCACGGACCGCTTCCTTGCCCTTCTTCAGGATCTCAGCGGGCAGGCCATTCCCAAAATGCTGCTGGAAGAACGCTCCCGGCTCATTGATGCCTATGTGGACAGCCATAAAATTCTCTCCGGTCTCAAGGCCATGGTCTTTGGGGATGAGGATCTGGTGGCAGCCCTTGTGCCCTTTCTTGCGGAAATCGGCGTGAAAACCCTTGTGGCCGCATCCGGAAGCCGCTCCGGTCATCTGAAAAAAGCGCTGGAAAGCCTTCTTTCCAAAGAGGAACAGGAAGGAATGCAGGTGGTGGAAGGTGCCGATTACGCCACCCTGGAAAAGCTTGCCGAAGAAAATCCGCCGGACTTTTTCATGGGTTCCAGCAAGGGCTACGCCATGGCGAGAAAAACAAAAACGCCGCTTATCCGAGTGGGTTTTCCCATTCACGACCGTGTGGGCGGCCCCTCCATCCGCATACTGGGTTATGGCGGCGCACGGGAACTTTTTGAGCGCATCTGCAACGGCATTCTCGAAGTGCGACAGGAGGCAACGGGGGTGGGGTTTTCCTATCTCTAAAACCTGACCCTATATTTTACTCAAAATTTTCAAGGAGGCTCCCATGTCATCCATCTTTGATAACCATCCCTGCTTCAACAAGGCCGCACGTAAAACCCATGGACGGGTGCATCTGCCCGTGGCTCCCCGGTGCAACATCCAGTGCCGTTTCTGCGACCGCAAATTCGACTGCGTCAACGAAAGCCGTCCCGGAGTGGCAAGCGGCATCCTCTCACCCTATCAGGCGCTGGTCTATCTCGACCATGTGTTCGCGGAAAAAAAGAACATCTCCGTGGTGGGCATCGCAGGCCCCGGCGATCCCTTTGCCAATGCCGATGAAACCATGGAAACCCTGCGCCTTGTACGCCAGCAGTATCCGGACATCCTGCTCTGCCTTGCCACCAACGGCCTTGGCATCGGGCCTTACATCAAAGAGCTGGCAAATCTCAAGGTCAGCCATGTGACCCTGACCATGAACGCCGTAGATCCTGAGATCGCAAGCCGCATCTATGCCTGGGTACGCCACGGTAAACGGGTACGTCAGGCCATGGAAGGCTCCGAGATTCTCCTTGAAAAACAAAGCGAAGCCCTGATTCAACTCAAAGCCCATGGCATTGCCGTAAAAGTGAACAGCATCCTCATTCCCGGCATAAACGAAGACCACATTCCCGAAGTGGCCCGCACCGCAGCTTCCCTTGGCGCGGACATTTTCAACTGCATTCCCTACTACCCCAACCCCGGCTCGGCCTTTGGCCATATGGAGGAGCCGGGAAAAGATCTTGTGCAAAGAGTCCGGGCAGCATCGGCCATTCATCTCCCCCAGATGACCCACTGCACCCGCTGCCGGGCCGATGCCGTGGGCTGCCTTGGGGAACAGGAAAGTCCCAGCCTCATGGCCAAGCTTAAAGCCTGCGAGGCCATGCCCAAAATGCCGGACAATTACAGGCCAGCAGATGAAGATTCCTGCCGCATCCTCAGCCCCAAGCGGCCTTTCATCGCCGTGGGGAGCAGAGAAGGGATTCTCGTGAATCAGCACCTTGGCGAGGCGGATACCCTTCTGATCTTCCGGGAAAAGGACGGAGACTTTGAACTGGTGGATACCCGCTCCACACCGCCCAAAGGCGGAGGCGAATCCCGGTGGGAAGATATGGCCGCCCTTCTTTCCGACTGCCGTATGCTCCTTGTGAATGGCATTGGGGAGCGCCCAAAAACCGTGCTGCTCCAGTCCGGCGTGGATGTGGCCGAAGTGGAGGGACTCATTGAAACCGCCCTGACCCCCGCCTTTTCCGGAGCATCTCTGATGCATCTGAAAACCCGCAGCATCAAGGCCTGTTCCGGCGCTGGCGCTGGGGTATGCGGGGCATGAATGGATTTGCAGGGGCAGGCCCCTGTGCCTGCTCTTCTCCCCTCTCTCTGCTCGGTCGCTGAGGCTCTCGAAGCCGGTCGCTGAGGCTCTCGAAGCGAGGGGGTGAGGGCAAAAGGACTCTGGATCACCCCATACCATGATTCAATGCAGAAGCATTTAAGCGATAAAGACTTGAAGTCAAACATGCGTAACAGTTGCTAAAAATCCACTTTTTTCAAACAAACTTCAAAGGAGAACTCCCATGGCCCTTCCCCAGCACACCATCCTTGTATGCGCCAGCTTCCGCGTTTCCGGCGACCCCCAGGGTGTCTGCCACAAAAAGGGCGCTGCCAGCCTCTTACCTTATATAGAAGAAGAAATCCTCGACCGGGGTCTGGATGCCCAGGTGGTCAGCACTGGCTGCCTCAAGCAATGCGAAAAAGGCCCGGTATTGGTGGTCTATCCCCAGAATGTCTGGTACGGCGGCGTGGAGTCAGAATCTTCAGTGGACGCCATTCTCGATGCCATGGAGGAAGGGGCCATCTGTCAGGAACTTGCACTTGGACAGGCCCCATGACATCCAAAAGGCCCGCCTTCTGCATTGAAAAAGCCCTTGATGCGGACATCCCCGCCATGGTGGAGCTGCTGGCGGGTCTCTTTACCCTGGAAGCGGATTTTACTCCCGATGCCGCAAAGCAGGCCGCAGGCCTTTCCGCCCTGATCCGTGAAAAAAAAGCTCTTGTGCTCACGGCCAGACAGGAAAACCGGGTCATCGGCATGGTAACGGTACAATGTCTCATCTCCACCGCAGAAGGCGGAGAGGTGGGGCTTCTGGAGGATCTGGTGGTAAAGAAGGGGCTCCGGGGCCGGGGCATCGGCACGGCGCTGATTCAGGAGGCCGTCCGCTGGTGCCGGGATCAGGGCATGACCCGCATCCAGCTCCTTGCCGATCGCAGCAACACCCAGGCCCTTGTTTTTTATCACCATACGGGATGGCAGGCCACCCAGCTTGTGGCCCTGCGCCATCCCATTCCGATGAAGCAGAGCTGACCCGACAGGCACTGCCTTAAGGCCTGAAACGGGAGTTCTTTTTGAAAGGATGAGCCCATGGAACAAGACCGCCCTGCCCTTTTCCGCCCCCTCATCATCGACACCACCTTAAGGGACGGCGAGCAGACACCGGGGCTGGCCTTTTCCATGGCGGAAAAGATCCACCTTGCATCCATGCTGCTGGATGCGGGGGTGGATGAGATCGAGGCGGGCATTCCCGTCATGGGAGACGAAGAAGCCCGGTATCTCCGCCACATCGCAAAACATCTTCCAAAGGAACGCATCTTTGGCTGGTGCCGACTCCATGAAAAGGATCTGGAAGCCGCCGAAGCCTGCGGCATGAAGCGGATTCACATGGCCTTTCCCGTCTCCACCCGTCAGCTCCGGGTGCTGGGCTGGGATAGGGCCATCCTTAAAACCCGCCTTGAAACCCTTCTGCCCCTTGCCCTCAGCCGCTTTGACGGGGTGAGCCTCGGCTTTCAGGATGCCACCCGCACCCCTGTAGAAGACATGCTGGATCTTCTTAAAATGTTGAAAGGTTTTCCCATCCGCCGCATCCGCATTTCCGACACCGTGGGCGTGGCAAGCCCCCTCGAAATATCCCGACTTATCGAAAAACTAATGAAAAAATCGCCCTTTGATCTGGAATTCCACGGCCACAACGATCTCGGCATGGCCACAGCCAACGCCCTGACCGCCCTTGAAAGCGGAGCCAAAGCCGTGTCCCTCACGGTGAACGGCCTTGGCGAGCGGGCAGGAAACGCAAGGCTTGAGGAGCTGGTCATGGCCCTGACCCTCAAAAAAATCCCCCATGGCGTGAACACGAAAGCCCTGCGGCCCCTCTCCCGTCATGTGGCAGGGCTTACGGGCTGCCCGCTTCCGCCGGACAAGCCCGTGACGGGTAACCGGGTCTTTACCCACGAATCCGGCATCCACTGCCACGGCCAGCTCCGTGATCCCTTAAGCTTTCAACCCATGGAACCGGAGATTCACGGGCTGGCCCCTGTGCGGTTTATGACGGGGAAGCATGGGGGGAGAGCGTCTTTGATGGGAGAAGATGAGGGGATAAGAAATAAAAGCTTGTCATGGGTGGAGGGGTAGGATAAAGGGGAAAGATCGTTTTGGCTGTGGGGATGGGAAGAGAAAGTCTGACCATGGAAACTTGCAGCTTGAAAATGATAGGGACGGTATTTTGGCCTTTAATATCAGAATAAGTGGAAAATTTTACGGTATTGGACGGTTAGAACTTAATCACTATACCCGCTTTCTTTACATTTGAGGTCCGATGTTAGACTTTAGTGAAATCAAAGATAAAGATGGTCAATCGTTCGAGAATTTGATTTGCTCTCTATTGTCCCTGTTAGGTTATAAAATTTTAAAGGGGCCAGGTATTGGTCAAGATAGAGGTGCTGATATCATAGTAGAAGAGTCTGTAGGCAATTTCGATAACGGTTATAGATGGCTGGTCAGCTGTAAACATTACACTGGATCTGTTGGCCAAGGAAAAGATGGGGCCGATGCGAGAAAACTAACTGAGTTTAGGTGCCATGGTTTTATGTTTTTCTATTCATCATCGATCACAGAATCCTTGCAACAATCCCTTTCTGAAGTTGCAAAAAATAGTGGTGCAGGCTTAGAAATATATAATGGTTTTCAGATATCTAATTTGCTTCTCACTAATGTGAAATGTTATCCATTGCTCCATCAATTTTTTCCTGTTTCTTCAATGCCTTTTTTTAATACTCTTTTTAGACCTGGTGAAGATTACTGCGATCATTGCGGGCCTTATCGGTCGCATCCTGCATTCTTTGTCTTTAGCCAAGGAGCCAATGGTAAAATAGACACAATGCTTGTGTGTTGTGATTGTATTGCATTATTTATGCCTAACTATCCTTATATAGAAAAGGAATACTCTTATTACCAAATAAGAGACTGTTACTATTGATGAACCACAGGACACCCAAGCAACCACAGGAAGCAACCACAGCAACCACAGGAAGCAACCACAGCAACCACAGGAAGCAACCACAGGACACCCACTTCGTTCTCACAACCACAGGACACCCACTTCGTCCTTGACCCACATTCCAAAACCCTCTATCTTTACCTTTAAAAACAAGTTCCTATTCCCACAGGAGGGCCACCATGACCTACCCCCGATCCACCCTCATCAGCCTTGAAAGCACCCCTTGGTATCATTGCGTCTGCCGCTGTGTCCGCAGGGCTTTTCTCTGTGGCAAGGACAAACAGTCCAGCATGGACTTTGACCACCGCCGGGGCTGGATTGCAGAGCGCATCATGGAGCTTTCCGCCATCTTTTCCATTGATGTGGCGGCCTATGCGGTCATGAGCAACCACTACCACATCGTGCTGCGTGTGGATGAGGATCGTGCCCTTGCCTGGTCGGATCGTGAAGTTTTCACCCGCTGGACACAGCTTTTCAAGGGGCCGGATGTGGTGAGACGTTACCTCTCAGAAACCGAAGACCTGAGCGCATCGGATCAGCTCAGGCTCAATGAGCTGGCAGGCCTCTACCGAAACCGCCTTTATGATATTTCATGGTTCATGCGGATGCTCAATGAATCCATTGCAAGAAAAGCCAATCAGGAAGAAGGGATTTCCGGCAGATTCTGGGAGGGACGTTTCAAAAGTCAGGCCCTTCTCGATGAAAAGGCCATTCTGGCAGCCATGGCCTATGTGGATCTCAACCCTGTTCGTGCGGGTATGGCCGAAACCCCTGAGACCTCAGATTTTACGTCCATCAAAGAAAGGCTGGATGCCCTTAAGGCAAAGGATGCGGATACCTTTTCTTCTCAGCCTTCCGTCACGCCACCGGATGCATCCCCGGATACTCAGCTGGAAAAACCGAGAGCTTCCCTTGCCCCCTTTGATGATCTTACGGATATGGCCTTTGCCATTCCCTTCGGTTTCCATGAATATGCAGAGCTTGTGGACTGGACAGGAAGACAGCTTAAGCGCAAAAAGCGGGGAAGTATTAGCCGGAAGGTCCCTCCCCTTCTCAAACGCTTAGGCCTGGATGCTGCCGTTTTTGTATCTTCCATGAATACTCTTTTAGAGCAGTTCGGCACCGCCGTTGGAGATCCGGAAGTTTTAAGAATGCACTGCAAACTCAGAGGCCTGCGTTGTATGCGTGGTGCCGGTTCTGAAGTGTTTTTTGATGCGGCCTGATGGTGGTATCATTCTTTTTGCTACCTTTCACATCTTCACTCAGCCACAAAAAACCACTCTGTAATGCTGCTCTTGACCATAAAATATTTGACAGATATAATGCCTCCCATTATCTTAATTATGTTAGTTAATCAACATCATGAAATAATGTATTAAATCACTTCAAAAGAAAAAAATATTTGTCGAACGGTTACGACATTCCATGATCAAAACTTTCAAATCAGCTGGCACAGAAGATATTTTTGACGGCATAACCTC